>DHLT01000143.1:22605-32517 GCA_002405405.1 Ignavibacteria bacterium UBA4661
GTATCGTCCTACTTGTGCAGGAAAAGTTATTGCTCAGCAAAATGTTGTGATTGATAACAAAGAAAATTCACTGTTGATGATCAACTACGTACCAAGTGGAGCATGGCAACAGCAATCCGGTATTTTATCTTTGGCAGGATCTACAGCCGAAAATAGTTTGGTAGGTGGTTGTATGGAGATTACGAATACAGGTACTGTCGTATCACCAACAACGATGTCGCTCGGAGGAAATGGTTCATTGACGATGAACTCATCGGGGCAAGCTCTCTTTGGCAGTGGAGCAGGGCAAGGATTAATATATCAAGGCATCGGAAATGCTATTACTGTGTCTTCGGGTACATTGTCGGTTTCAGGGCGGATTAGTACATCAGGAGCGGGAGGTGATAATCTGAATTTCACTCAAAATGGCGGTACTGTGGTGGTTACTACAAGTGGTAATGCTAGTGCTCGCTCAAACTTTGAGATTATCAATAGCGGTTCATCGTTCACGATGGGTGGCGGTTCGTTGATTCTTCGTAATGCTAATGGCAACGCCGGTGTCGCAGAATTCTCTGTTGCGACGGGTAGTCCTACTATTAGTATAACAGGCGGCACTATACAATTTGGTGATGTCGGTGGTCCGCTAAGTGCAGTCCGTATGACGTATGATGTACCAAGCACAGCATCATTTGCTAATATTAGTGTGAGCAATGCCAATGCAACTGTATCGCCATTTAACTCCAATGAAAACTTGCGTATGGATGGAAACCTTGCTGTTAATGCAGGT
The DNA here is from genome assembly GCA_002405405.1 of Ignavibacteria bacterium UBA4661. Classification (GTDB taxonomy): domain Bacteria; phylum Bacteroidota; class Ignavibacteria; order Kapaibacteriales; family UBA4661; genus UBA4661. Next base: position 23,372 of record DHLT01000143.1, read on the forward strand.
GCTTTTGACAGTCGCTTTGATGAAAACGGCAATAGTACCGGTGGCAGTTCAGTTGTTACGATGAACGGATCGAATACCATTACTCAAAATATTTCAGGACCGGGTGCAATTAACTTCGACCAACTTGTAATGAATCGTCAGGGAGCAAGCACAACGGGTACTGTCAACCTTGCAACCTCCATTACAACAGCAACCCTCAACTTCGCTGAAAATAATGGTACAACTGATCCCCAAATCATCCGTTTATCAACAACGGGATTGAGTTTGAGTGTAACAAGTGGAACACCTACAGCAATCAGCAATGTAACATTCTTGACAACATCCAATCGGTATGTGATTACCACAAACAACTCTTTTGTATGTCGTACGATTGGAACAGTGGTGGGGCAATATGTCTTCCCAATTGCAACGAATGGTACTATGGGTGTCGGTTCGTACTCGCCTGCCGTGTATAGTGTACTGACAGGAATAGGTAATCCTGGTCAAGCATGTGTTGACGTGTTACAGGGTAGTGGCGCAGGAGCGGTTCATGCACAATCTACTTCGCTCAATACAGCAGGTTTAAGTGATTATATCAATCGTTATTGGAGTGTAACAACAGCATCGGCATTGACTATTGCGTGTCAAATGCAAGTCCGCTATCCGGATAATGCAGGAAATATTGTTGGTACGGAGACCAACATCGTGGGTGTTGGTCGTTACTCGACTATTCAAGAGCAAGCAGGTGGAGCATGGTCGATGGTGAATGTGACAAATGCTACTGCAAATAGTTCGGATGGATCGATTGAGTATGTTAATAACACTTTTGCCTCGATCACGATTGGTACCATGACACCAGCCCAATTGTCGGGTGATTGGTGGATTGCAAACTATGCGGCTTTTGTGCGGACATTCTACAGTTTGGTGAATAATGCTAATTGGTCAAGTACAACAGCGTGGACATTTAATCCGGATCATACAACAGGTATTGCGAATACAATTCCGAGTATCCAAACAGATCGGGTCATTATCGGTAATGGTCATACAATGATAGCCGATGTGTCGCCAAGCGTACTGTCAGTACAAGTTGGTAATTCACCGAATAGTGGTACAACTACCGGAACATTGCGTATTGGCAGTGGTCAATCGATTACAGGTATCGGTACATTTACATTGAATGCAGGATCAACCTTAGATCTGCAAAATGCAAATGGCATTCAGTCTGGGGCAACTAATACGGGTGCCTTACAGTTTGCCGATGCAAATCGTACATTCTCAACACAAGCAAACTATATTTTCTCCGGTGGTCTTGCCCAAATGTTTGGGGGTGCATTCCCGCTGATATCGGCATCCGTTACCGTGAACAAATCGGGTGGCACGGTTGTCTCCGCTGATCGTAGTTTTACAACTGCTACACTCACTATCTCAAGCGGTACATTGCAGTATGAAAATACCGCTTCACGAACCATGAATGTAACGGGTAATATCAGTGTTGGAAGCGGTGGCAATTATCTTGTCTCAACATCGGTAGGTACACAGATACAGCATTTTGTCAACATTGGGGGCAACCTCACGAATAATGGTACAGTGAACCTACTTCCGACAGGTCTGTCGCAATCGTATGGAACAATTCTTTTTGCGACAACGGGCACACAGTCAGTGTCAGGTACCGGTACGACGCAACTATATGATGTTCGCTTGGATAAAGGAGGTACTGCCAATACATTGAATGTACTCACGAATGTGACAATCAATAATCCGAACGGTAATGGTATCAGCTTCCCGAACGGCGGTGGTTCGTGGAATCAAAATAGTGGCACACTAACAATGACAGCGACAGGTAGCTTTACACAGACAATTCCTAATACAGGTTTCTTGCAACTGACAGGAGAGGGTGGACTCAATCTTGGAACAACAAATGGCGGTTCATTGCTGTTGCAAGGTGGTGGTACGGTACTCTTTAATACAACAGGTGCGAGTGTTGTGGGAGCCAATAACGGAGATGGTTTGCGTTATGGTGGTGCAAACAATACGCTGACTATTTCGAGTGGTACAATCACCATTCCGGGAGGCGGTGTAGCTTCCACCGGCGGTGGTAGTGATGCAGTAAATTTTGTTTTCAATGGCGGAACAGTTTTACTGAATACGGGGCAGATTTATAGTAGTGCAACACAAGCAACCTTTGATTTAACATCAGGTTCCATCTTTACAGCATCGACCAATAGTACTCTTGCTTTCCGTGGCTCAAATCAGGCGGCATGTCCGACTCGTTCTGCAGATTTCCGTATGCTTGGTACAGCGAATGTATCCGGTGGTATTGTACAGTTTGGTGATGCACTAACCAATGCCAATAGCATCTTCGGATACAATGTCAATCCTAATGCAGTGTTTTGGACATTTATGGCATCGAATGCAACGGTACGTCCATTCACGGTCAGCGAAGTCTTGCGTTTAGCCGGTGATGTGCGCGCATTTACAAGTAATGCGGTATTTGATGCTTGGCAGACTGTGTGTGGCACAGCAACCAATACGAGCGAAGCTGTGGTATTTAACGGTGCGAATACATCAACTCAGAATATCAATATTGCCGGCACAGATAATGGGGCAATACGCTTTAACAATCTGACGATGAATCGCCAAGGTGTCGGTAGTGCTGTAGTCAATGTCAGTACGACACCTAGTATGAGCACACTGGGTGTCGTTAATTTGCGTGAAGGGGCAAATGCCAACAACCAATACCTTTCACTCGGAACAGGTGTTGATCTTGTTGTGTCGAATGCCTCGCTTACCTCTATTCAAAATGGTGCAACGAACCGTATGGTAATAACAAGCTTGTTGTCGGGTTCGGTGTCACGTGTACTTAATGGTGCAGGTGCATATATCTATCCTGTGGGTGCATTCGGCACAACCGGTACTCTGAGTTATTCGCCAATGACGATGACTGCAAATGCAGGAACAACAGGGCTCCTCGGCGTTCGTGTCAGTACAGGTGCAAATATTGGTACACGTTTGGGTGCGCATTTACAGTTAAAACAACTTGCAACAGATTATTTGAATCGTTACTGGAGAGTGACAACAACATCATTGATTGGTCAAGGGCAGATCGTATTCAGTTATCCTAATAATGCCACAGACTTTGTGGGCGTAACAACTAACACGCAAATCGGTCGTTATCGTCCGAATGAGTCTGTAGCTGAAGCATCGGGTGGTGGATGGTTCCGTGAAACATCGGGCTTTATTGATAATGCACAATTTGGTACACGCACCAATTGGGATGTTTCAAACTTTGCCGGTGATTGGACGCTCTCTAATGCGCTACGGAGAATATTTTACTCTATTCAAAGCGGTGCATGGAATGTACCCGGTAATTGGTCATTTTTCTCACATGTTGGTGCACCGATTACTACCACGGAATTCCCGAATGATCCCCTTGATTCAGTACAAATTGGTGGTGGTATCAATGGTGTGAATAATCATGTGATTTCTATGACGAATGCAACAGTGCAAATAGGCGGTATTACTGTCGGTACCGATAATAACAATACCGGTACGCTTAATGCACAACTCGGCACATTGACCGGTACATACTTTGTTCTTGCTTCAAATTCTACTTTGCAGATCGGTTCGGCTGATGGTATTACCACTTCACCAATAGCGTTGGGCAGTATTCAAACGACAAATCGTTCATACAGCAATCAAGCAAATTATACATACAATGGAACAGTCAATCAAGTCGTTGGTAATGGACTCCCAACAATCGTGAATTCATTAACCATCGCAAACACGGGCATCAATAACAATAATACGGTGTCGGTAACTCAAGCAAATATCAGCATTACACGAAATTTATTTGTTACCTCAGGCACACTTGATGCTCGTACCTTTACGTTGAATAATACAACCGGTACCGGATCATTCTCTTTGCAAAACAACGCACGCTTATTGATTGGTGGTACAAATAACTTTGCCTCAGCTACAGCAGGGATTGTTCGGAATTATGGTTCTGGATATACTATCGGAACAACATCGACCGTAGAATTCTATGGAACCAATCAAACGATCGATGCGCCACCGATCTTAGTCCAAGATATCGGCTATGGTAATATTATTGCGCGTAATGCAGGAACTAAACTGGTAAATCAAGCATTTAGAATGAGGGGAAATCTTTCAATCCTCAATAATGCATTGTTTAGTGTCACCGGTGGTGTCAATGCGCTCCGCGTAGGCGGTGTTATTTATAATAATGCAACGATTGACAATAGTGGTGTCATTGAAATTTGTGATTGTTACTAGTTGTGGTGAGCATACTTGAACAAAGCATAGGTGAGCAGGACTAGTTATCGAAGTGTTATGATAAACGTAAAAAAGTTCTCAAAATACTCTGTTCGGAATTGTTTTTTTTGCTGAGAATAAGATATCAATTCATCAGATTATAATGAATTTTCATGCAGTAAAATACCCATATTAGTTGTTCGCGCTGTGCTCTATGTGCGCAACTCAAGAAGAGAAATTTAATGATCATATTGGCAGAAAATAGTGCCGTGTTTTTGCGTATGATACTCTTCTTGCAAAAGCCCTCTCGTACTATGAGAGGGCTTTTTTTTATACTTTCTGATAGGGGTTGCATGTCTTTCTCGAAACTCTCCACACAGTTTTTTGTATCTTCACGCTCTTGTGTATTATCGTATTACACTCTCATCTTGTATCATTTTTACAACGAGAATGAACTTTTCTTTTCGCGTACTTCTTCAAACTTCATTGTACTGCGCATTGTGCGTACTTTCTGCTACGGGGGTATATGCCGTACAGGAGCGCGCTGGCGTAGTATCATCCGAAACACGAGCAACGATTACCACCTCGCAAAAATTCGTTCCTGCGTTTGATTCTGTAGGAGCAAGCATTGTTTGGTGGCAAGCACACCGCATGACGGATTCTTTGGTGCGAGCATGTGCATTTCCATCACCAAAACATCGTGCTCAAGCGGTATATGCAATGGCTAGTGTACAAGATACTACCATGCTCAAGCCATTGGCAAAAATGTTGCTCGATACATCTGTTGCTGTACGAGTAAATACGGCATTTGCACTTGGACAAAGTAGTGCCATGCAAACGTACACGGTTGCGACGGTCATACTATTAAATCATTATGCTCAGGAAAAAAATGAACGTGTCCGCGAGGCACTGATCGACGCACTTGGAAAATGCGGAGACGCAAGGGCAGCAGAGTGGTTGGTATCATTGAAACATAAATCCGTTAAACTCAAAATTGCTTCGGCATTGGCATTGTCGCGCATTGCTCAGCGGGGTATTCTATCGCAGGCACAAGCCGATAAAGCAAGCAAGTATTGCTATCAACTTATTCGAGATAATAAAGGTTCGCTCATTCGATTTGCTGCGACATATTTTTTTGTTCGTACACCGATAACAGTATGGACGGGTGTTGCAGATTCTCTTGCGGTATTGCTCAATGATAAGCTCATGCGTACTTTGCCGGAAGCGCAGAGTAATATTATTCGCGCTCTTGCTCGCGCCAATAAACCAACCTATATTAAAGTATTGATTGATGCCAGCACTGTATCTGATTGGCGAGTACGCTATGAGTGTGTACGAGCTTTGTCACGTTTTACCATTGACAGTGTACAAAATCGAATCCTTGCGATGACCAGCGATAATAATTTACATGTACAGTTAGCGGCATTACGGTCTGTCTTCGATAATCCTATGGTAGTGCATGATGAATTTATTCATCAGGCGAAGACAATTTGTTTGCGTCCGCTGACAGATTGGCGCGTTCGTGCGAGTTATCTTAACATTATTGCTCGGCGTGATCCAAATTGGGTGTTGGTACTCATGGATCGTTGGCGGGAAATACCAAATTCTGAATTTATGGCAACTTTATGCGATGGTTTCGCAATTATGCAGAAGTCCGAGGTATGGGCGATGCTTGATTCACTGTCGCAAACTAGAGTCAATAATACAACGATTGTGGCTGTGGCGGCATTACGTGCATTACACAGCAAGTGGCAAGTTGAGCGTAGGGATTCAACGCAAGGGTATCGTTTGTCAGAGATTGTTAATGTCTATTATCCTATATGGTTACGCGCTTTGAAATCAGGCGATATTGCGTTGGTCTCGACTGCCGCAGAGTATTGTACAGATTCACTCTTTGCACAAAAAGGCAGTGCCAACGAAATGATTGCTTTATTGCGAACCGTGCGTCCTTTTACTGATGTTGAAATGGTGCAATCGCTCACGGGTGCCTTGGTTAAACTGCGTGCCGTACAAGCCATACCGATACTTGATTCTTTGCAGAATTCACCTGATGATGGTATTGCCTTGGCGTGTGGTAATGCGCTGTCAGCATTACAGAATATTGCCGGTGTGGCGCAAAAGCCAAGCATTGCTCGCAAAGCACGCTATACTGCGCCCTACACGATGAATGACATCCGCGCTCTTGCACTCAATCAAGAATGCACTTTGCAGACATCGGCAGGGGCAATTACGCTGAAACTTTTTCCCGACCTTGCGCCAATTTCTGTCTTGAATTTTCTTGCTCATGCTCGACGAGGGTTGTTCAATGATGTTCCCTTTCATCGTGTTGTATCGAATTTTGTGATTCAAGGTGGTGACTATGAGCGACGTGATGGCTATGGTGGTCCGCGTTTTACGATACCAAGTGAATTCACACATATACCGTTTACACGTGGTACGCTCGGTATGGCAAGTGCTGGCAAAGACACTGAGGGTAGTCAGTACTTTATTATGCATAGTTATGCACCCCATCTTGATGGTCGCTATACTGCCTTTGGTCAGGTAATCACTGGACTTGATGTTGTTGATGCTGTCTTACAGGGACATAAAGTATTGTCGGTAGTGGTGAAATAGAGAATTACCTGAACGTAATTCTTCTTTGTTCTTGACGAGGTATTCATATATGCTACTTACTTTTGAAGGAATCGACGGTTCGGGAAAATCTACGCAGATACGTTTGCTGAAAGAACACTTGGAAGCAAAAGGACATGTTGTGCATTTGGTACGTGAGCCGGGACATACCAGTATATCAGAGGCAATTCGGACGATCTTGCTGAACAAGCAATTTCATGATATGACAGATCGAACAGAGTTATTGCTTTTTAATGCAGCACGAGCACAGTTGGTTGAACGCGTAATTCGTCCGGCATTAGATCGCGGTGAGATAGTTCTCTGTGACCGCTTTTATGATTCATCTTTTGCATATCAAGGATTCGGTCGGGGTATTGATCTTGATGTGGTAAGGGCATGTATTGAGATTGCAACAAATGGACTTGTACCACATAAAACGTTTTACATGCGTATTCCTGTAGAAATCAGCATTGCGCGCTCGGCAGAAAAGCATTTAGATCGTATGGAAATTGCCGGATATGATTTTTTCCTTCGTGTTATCGAAGGATATGAGTATTTATGCAAGTCTGAGCCGCATCGCATTGTGTCGTGCGATGGCACTCTGCCAGCCGATGTTCTGCATCGCGTTGTTTTTCAGCATTTACCACAGCTTCTTTCATAGCTTCATCGCCCGTATTTCTCTCATAAGCAACATAACTTTGTATCATCTGATTCGTGTATAGTATGAACACATGGCATTCTTTGAATATCGCCGCAATAACAGAACATTTTCATACTTCGACTGAGTCGGGGTTGACAACTCAAGCAATTGCAAGCAGTCGCTCGCAATATGGCTACAACGAACTTCCGCCACCTCCTGAAGAATCGAAACTGCTTCTTTTCTTGAAGCAATTCAATGACCCCATCATCTACATCTTGATTGCCGCCGGGATTATTAACGGGCTCGTTTCCGATATGACAGACGCTGCCGTCATTGCCTTTGTAGTTTTCTTATATACGATTATTGGATTTGTTCTAGAAAGTCGAGCCGCCGCTGCACTCGAATCACTAAAGTCTTTTTCACCTGCGATGGCACGTGTCGTTCGCGATGGTGTACAAATTGATCTCGAAGCCCGTGAGATTGTTCCGGGCGATATTATTCTTCTTGAAAGTGGTATGCGAGTACCAGCCGATGCCCGATTAGTAGACTCATCATCGTTGTTGATTGATGAATCCATGCTTACGGGTGAGTCGGTAGCGGCAGAGAAAAAACACTCAGCCGCTGTTGCTCCTGATGCCTCGTTGGGTGATCGTGTTACGATGGTCTATTCCGGTGCCGTAGTCGTTCGAGGTCGAGGCAGAGCCATTGTTACCAACATCGGTGAAAAAACAGAAATCGGCATCATTTCAAAAGCATTGACGGAAGTAGAAGAGCAATCATCACCTCTTGAAGAGCGATTGGAGGACTTCGGTAAAAAACTGTCGATTGCTATCATGACAACCATGGCAATCATTTTTGTCGCAGGAATTTTCCGAGACGGACAGATAGGTGAAGGCGAAATTTTGAAAATGCTTCTTACATCTGTGGCTCTTGCGGTATCGGCTATTCCCGAAGGTTTGCCGGTGTCTGTTACTGTGACGCTCTCTATTGGATTGTATCAAATGGCAAAACGAAATGCCATTATTCGCAAATTGCCCGCAGTAGAAACACTGGGTTCTACTACTGTGATTTGCTCTGATAAAACAGGAACACTGACACAAAATCAAATGACAGCAGTACATCTGTTTACTCATAGCGGTCAGTATGATATTACGGGAACAGGTTATGGTAAAAAAGGTGAGATTGTTGCAAAAGGATCAGTACAAGCTACAGAGAATAAAGCCGTAGAGTGGAGTGTGCGTATTGGTGCATTATGTTCAGAAACACGCTTGGAAGATGCCGGTGAAAGCTTTACCGTTGTTGGCGACCCGACGGAAGCGGCACTCTTGGTCTTGGGACATAAAGCAAAATTTCAAGAGCAATGGGCTGTCACGGTGGATATGCCATTCGAATCAGAATTGCAATTCATGGGGGTTAATGCAAAGCGTGGTGATGAACAGTATGTCTTGATCAAAGGTGCGCCCGAGGTTATTGCACAAAAATGCTCCGCAATGCTTGCCGCTCATGGGGAAGAAGTTGCGTTGAGTATCGATACCATTACACGCTGCGTTGAAGAATATTCAGGTGAAGGATTACGCGTACTCGGTTTAGCATATCGAAAAACAGAGCAAGCTTATTCACATGATGATATCGTTGCTGAGGGCAA
>DHLT01000143.1:32673-32926 GCA_002405405.1 Ignavibacteria bacterium UBA4661
TGATCCACCGCGTGAAGAGGCAAAATTGGCTGTCAAAGAATGTCAAGCCGGCGGTATTCGTGTTAAGATGATTACGGGCGACCACGTAAAAACAGCATCGTCGATAGCTCGGCAACTTGGTATCGCCAAAGATCATGATGTACATGCTCTTGAGGGGAAACAAATCGAAGCAATGAGCGATGATGAATTGTACACTGTCGTCGAAGATACCGATGTCTTTGCGCGAGTATCACCCATTCATAAGCAGAGAATT
>DHLT01000319.1:0-526 GCA_002405405.1 Ignavibacteria bacterium UBA4661
TATTTACCAACAGGGAGGTAGAATTTTCCGTTCTTTGCGGCTTTGGGAGAAGCAGGTTGTGCTGAAACATCTTTACTGTCTTTGTCTTTACCGGGTCCTTTTGCAGTTGCACGTTTTGCAGAAAGTGTTACGAGTGCAATGCTATCAGTAATCATGCTGATGGGGGCATAGTTGATACCCGCTGTTATATCATGGGTTGAAGTACCAAGAACCACGCTATCGCTGATGATTTTGAGAACAGCTTTTCCTGCACTTTTTGCAACGAGAGGGATGTTGAGGGTTGGCTCTTTTGCTTCGCTCCAATCAAAGGTACGTTCACCCCATGCTCCGCGATCCATCGGTTTGGAAGCGAGGGCAACAAGTGGCTTTTCTAAAAGTTCGGGAGTGAGTTGTTGGATATGAGCAACATTACCGATGTACAACGAGCGACCATGTGTGCCGACAACAATTTCTTTGTCGCGGGGATGAATGACGACATCGTGGACGGCAACATGCGGTAGTTTGCCGTCGTTTGAACCATTACCCA
>DHLT01000319.1:634-9180 GCA_002405405.1 Ignavibacteria bacterium UBA4661
CATGCGGTAGTTTGCCGTCTTTTGAACCATTACCCATAAACCCTTGGAAAGTCTTTCCTTTATCGAGCGAGAGGTATAAGCCATGATCGGTACCGACATAGAGGAGAGAAGCATTCACGGGATCTTCTTTGATAACATTTACCGGTTCAAGAGGTAAATCGGTTGCGATACGCTCAAAGGTTTTACCATAATCTTTGGAGCGATACACATGAGCTTCAAAGTTATCAAAGCGATAACCATTCAGCGTTACATACACAGTTGTCGTATCATGTTGAGAAGCAATCACACGAGTAACCCAGAAGTCTTTGAGTGCCGGAGGGAGCGATGCGTTTAGATTCTCCCATGTTACGCCGCCATCTAAGGTGCGATGAAGCAAACCATCATCGGATCCTACATAGATCAACCCAAAGCGCAAACTCGACTCATCAAAACTGGAAATTGTACCATAGGGTACTTCACCGGCTTTGCCGCCACGTGTCAGGTCGCCGGAGATGGGAGCAAGAGTTTAACCTTTATCGAATGAGCGATACAAACGATTCGCGGCGATGTACAGAATGTCTTGATTGTATTTCGAGAGTGCTACGGGAGTCATCCAATTAAAGCGCAGAGGTCGTTCGCCGAGCTTGTGTTTCGGTCGAATAGAAACGAATTCACCTTTTGCTTCATTGATGCGATAATATGAACCGAATTGCCACCCCGTGTACACGGTTGCGTTATCGCGGGTATCGACTGCCGTTTGCATACCATCGCCTCCGGCAAGTCGTTCGTACGGATATTTGCCTTCTTGATACCATTCCGGCGAGTGTTTGTAGGTACTTGGTGCACGCCATACGCCATTATCTTGTAAACCCGTATAGACATTGTAGGGTGTTGCCATGTCAACAGCAACATGATATGCTTGTGCAACGGCGGGAGTATTGGCTTTAAACCAATTTTTACCATTGTCATAACTGATGTGTACACCACCATCATTACCGAGAATGATATGATCGGGACGATTGGGATTAATCCACAACGCATGATGATCGACATGCACATTGTCCGCTCCGATTGAGGTAAATGTTTTTCCACCATCGCCCGAAGTGAGTACCGGTACGCCCCAAATGTAGATTCTATCAGGGTCAGCAGGCGACACGCGAATTTGACCAAAGTAGTAGCCATAGGTGAAATATATATTGTCAAGATAGGTGCTGTGTGTCTTTTTCCATGTTGCACCGCCATCATCAGAGCGATAGACTTCGCATCCTGTAATCGGTGTTTCAAAGAGATTATTATTGGCATCTTCGAGGTATTCAACCAAAGTAACAGGTTTAATCGTATTTGCTGTAACGAGTTTGACAATCGAATCCGCTGTGAATTCTTTCGGGAAACCATTTTTTTCCAAGAACTCGCCAAGCAGTTTTTTATCCAATTTCAAGAAGTCATCTTTTGAAATTGTACGAAGAGTGTCTTTGGTGATCTCGTTTTTCTTGTCTTTGTTGAGTTCTTCTTTAGGACGTGGTGTTTGATTGTCAATGACAGCATACAGTGCGTTTGCTTTAGCAGAAGAGTGGAGTGCCAAGCCGATGCGTCCACCACCATCGCCGGTTGGAAAACCGCTTTGCTTGGTGCTGACAAGCGTCCATGTTTCACCACCATCAGTTGATTTATAAATACCGGTGCTTGCACCACCTTCAACAAAATTCCATGCTCTGCGCTCACGGTGCCATGCTGAAGCATACAGTGTATTCGGATTGCGAGGATCAAGGACAAGATCAATAATGCCGGTATTTTCATTGATGTACAGTGTCTTTTTCCATGTCTTGCCACCATCGGTTGTTTTATAAACACCACGATCAGCATTCGGTGAATACAAATGCCCGATAGCACCGACAAAGACCGTATTAGGATTTGTTGGATGCACTACAATACGACCGATATGATGCGTTTCTTCTAAGCCGAGCCGTTGCCATGTTGTACCACGATCAAGCGATTTATATATCCCGGTGCCGGAGTAGGACGAGCGGCTCGAATTATTCTCACCACTCCCAACCCAAATGGTTTCATTACCATTGACATTCGGTGTCCAATCGATGGCGATATCCCCGATGGTCATGGTCTCCTGTGTATCGAAGAGAGGTTCAAACGTAATACCATTAGTTTTCGTAAACCACAAACCACCTGATGCAAAAGCAACATAAAATTGTGTTGGGTCTTGTGAATTAACATCAAGATCAACAACACGTCCGCTCATAATCGTTGGTCCGATATTGCGAAACGGAACATTTTTTACAAGCGACGACGACAAGAGCTTTTGACGCTGAGCATAGCCTGCTACGCGCTCTTGTGCCGAAGTGAAAGCAGGCTGTTTATCAGGTGTTGCAGTCGATTTTTTTTGAGCAAAAGCGAGTCCGCAACAGCATACAAAAAGTACACTTACAGCAAGAAATCGTGGTCTCATACGATTCATAAATGTGAAGAAAAAGTGTGTGAATAGCAAAAAGAGTAGGGGAGAATGTCTCTCCACTCCAAAATTAATGGTTGCTTTTTACGGACATCAGTGCATTATAGGCAACAGAGTTATGAAGCAATTTGAGTGCGGTTTGAATTTGAATATCTGTTGCCAACGATGATGCAATGACACGACTTCTGGGATAAAAACGCTCATATATTTCATCATGCAAAATGTCGGTCAGCTCAGCACGGTATTGTTCCAATTCGCGGTATTGCTCTTTGGTTGCGAGTTGTTTGAGTTCGCTGATTTTCTTTTTGATGTCTTGAGGGGTGCGATCATTGATCGTCGTTGTTTCAAGCTGCTGCAGGCGATTTGCCAGCGAATTTTGTGGAATAAATTTTTCGCGTTGCAGATATGCCAAGAAGCGATCGATCAAAGTTTTGTTGACGGTAAAATTGGCAGGTAATGAGTCAATTTCTCCGGCATATTCATTGGCAAAACGAAAGATATGATTGCTACGAATGATGTCACCAATAGTGCCTGCATATTTCACGGAAACGGTTGTATCGGGGCGAATCCCTAGAGCTTGTCGTACTAAGCGTCCTTTGCTGGTACGGAAGACTTTGTTGGTATCCGTAATAGCAACGATACCCTTTCTTCGTTGGTCATAATCAATTCTTTGTATGCACCGACCAGAAGGTGTGTAATACTTTGATGTTGTCATTTTGAGCGTTGCGTTGTACGGCAGAGGGATGATGGTTTGCACTAATCCTTTACCAAAAGAATTTTCACCAATGATAACACCGCGATCAACATCTTGAATTGCACCGGCGATAATCTCGCTGGCACTAGCACTGCGATCATTGATAATCACAGCAAGCGGAACATCAGGTTCAAGAGGAGAACGGCGCGAGGTATAGATGCGTTCGCTTTCCTGCGTTCGACCTTTTGTTGAAACAATCGGGCTGTTGTTGGGAACAAAAAGCTCGCAAATATTGATTGCCGCGTCCATCAAGCCCCCGGGATTGTCGCGTAGATCTAAAATTACGCCTTGCAACTGCGGGTTGGTTTTTCGGAAATTTTCTAAGGCAGTGCGTACTTCTAAGCCGGCTTGCCGCGTAAAACGTTCTAACTTGATGTAGCCCACACCATTCGGGAGCATACCACTATACGTAACATTCTTTAATTGAATTTCTTGTCGCTCGAGTTGCATCGTGATTGGGTTTTTCCTGCCTGCACGAAGCACAGTCGCTGTGACTTTGGAGCCGTGTTTACCGCGTGTGTATCTGCGTAATTCGGAGGAGTTAAGTTTGATGGTTTCTGCTGAGTCAAGCTTGAGTAGTTTATCACCTACGCGCATACCTGCACGGTCGGCAGAGTATCCCTCGCTGATGCCGACAATCGTCAGTGTATCATTGATGGTGCTTACAACGATACCCAAGCCGCCATAACTTCCTTCCGTGATAATGTCCATCTCATCGGTATCTTCTTCAGCGATGAAATTTGTGTACGGGTCAAGATTACGAAGCATACCTTCGGTTGCCGACGTAATAAGTTTTTCAGCATCGGTAGGATCAACATAATTCAATGCCACTTGGCGATACACCTCACCAAAAATTTGCAATGATTTTGAGATGGCATAGAGAGATGAATCAGGTGTATAGCTGTAGAATCCAAACGAACTCACAGCAACAAGCACAATGATGAGCATCACAAGGCGGCGTTGAAAAAAGGATCGCATAGGGAGAAAAGGAAAGACTCGAAGGAGAGAGAAACACGGACTTTCAACAAGAATGATGGCTTGTGAAGGCATGTTGTCTAATAAGAACTCGCAACATAGAAGAGATTCTTCAGATAATCAACATACAAGGTGATAAAATCGCAAAGGCAGGGTATAAACCCTGCCTTTGAACGATCATTGATCATGCAAGAATACTTATGGGCGTGTATCCCACCACACTCTTGCCGTTAGTGATGGATAATTAGCACCTGCTCGTAGAATTGAAGCATTGACATTATCCGGGTTGGTATTCAATTCTGATGTTGGATAAAGAGCACGACGGGGGAACTGTCCATTGGTGATATTACCAACAGGATTCAGTACTGCCAAGCGCGGATAACCGGTACGGCGGAATTCTGAAAAGGGTTCGAAACCATCAAAGAGCAGTACGATCCACTTTTGTGTAATAATGCGCTCTAACTGTTGATCGAATGTACCTGTTAATGCTATTGATGCTTGAGCTGTAAAAGCTGTTATTTCTGCTGCTGTAGGCATAGCAACATTTGTTGGATTTGGATACACGGGTGCGGCATAGTTGCCCATTGCCGCTGTGATACCATCGAGATAGTGTTGGTTTGCTGTTTTTGGTGTTGCCCAACCGCGAAGTTTTGCTTCTGCTTGCAGGAATTCTACTTCGGCGTAAGTCATAATCATCGATGGAGAGTTGAAATCACGAGAAGCAATGATTTGACTTGGGCGCGCTGCCGCGGCATTATTCACGCCTTGCGCTGTACGCTGTGCAGAAGTCAAACCATTCGGTACGCCAATAGGGTTATTGTTATTCGTAAAGCCCGGATCGATAAAAATGCGCATGCGAGGATCATTTGTCGTACGAAGCTGATTGATAAAGGTTGAGCTATAGCGATATAAAGCGATTTGAAGCGCGATACCTTGTGCAATCGGACTCTGTACCACACGAATATTATTTGCATGATCGAGCCATGCACGATCAGCATTGCTTTGCATCACACCTGCCGCAATCGCCGCCTCCGCTTCGGAGCGTGCCGTAGCAGGATCGACATTCACAAGACGCATTGCCAAACGCAAACGGAGTGACTGAGCAAATCGACGCCAGCGGTCAATATTGCCTTGAAACATAACATCGCGAGTACCAACAGCTAGAGCAGTTGTACTAAATTGAGCAGACGCTTCCCGAAGCTCTTTCAGCATGTCACGGTAAATATCTTGCTGATTATCATACTTGGGCGTAAAGTTACGATCATAAAAACCGCGTGATGCTTCCGTGTAGGGAATATCACCAAATAGATCTGTCAGACGATGGAAAACAAAAACACGAAGAATACGCGCCATCGCTGTCAAATTAGCATAGCGAGGATCATTTTTGGAAAGTTCGATCATATCCTGAATTTGGCGAACAATACCTGTCTGCCCAATTGCAGGGCGACCGGAGTACATCAATTCAAAGGTTGCTGACGGGAGCGATTGATACATGTCTGCACCAAATTCACCCGTAGGTGCAGTATGCTGAACAACCAGGCAAAGCCCTGTGTAATTCCATGTTTGTTGTTCGAAATTATCACCTGCGATACGGAGCTGGTTATTAGCAAGCAAAAACATTGGATCAATATTTACCGGTTGTGTTGGGTTAGTATTGATAGCATCAAAGTCACTGGTACATGAGCTAAGTCCTACACTTGTCAGGGCAATTGCACCAAATGCAAGAGCAGACAATCCAAGACGCTTGAGAGATAAAAGTTTTTTCATAGGTAGTATGTGAATTAAAATTTCAAAGAAACATTGAAGCCAAAGGAGCGTGTTGTCGGCAATGTGTTATGCTCCAAACCTTGACCATTCGTATTGTTATAGCTGGATTCAGGATCAACACCCGGAACTTTGTTCATAAAGAGGAAGGCATTCCGCATGACGAATGATATGTTAACTCCTGTCAAGAAACTACCGGCAAAAGAGTCACGAAGAATAGACTCTGGTATACGATAGCCGATAATTACTTCGCGGAGTTTGCCAAAGGTAGCGTCATAAATAAATGGTTCTGCGATGCCACCAATACGTGAGTAGTAAGTTTGCATATTTGCCGGTGCAACCGCCAATGTATTTGTCACATAATTTGGAGCCGCAGCAGTGCCTGCATTGACTACACCAACACCAGTGATACCGGTTTCACGACCGGGCAATGTTTCAGGATGTTGACCATTGATATATGCTTGGGCATTTGAAAGGGAATACATGTCCGCACCAAAACGGAAATCCAATAAGAATCCAAAACTCAAATTGCCATAGGTGAAGGTATTCTGAATACCTCCGATAAATGTTGGTGTTGCATTGCCAAGAATTCTTGGTAAGGGATCGACAATCGGAAAACCACCAGCATCAAATACGATATTGTTATTTGGATCGCGCATATAGCCAGTACCTACAATAGCACCATATGTTTGACCAACAAACGCAAAAACACTTGCCGCGCCACGACCTGCACCGATATTTAATCGATCTAATCCTGGAATCAAAGCGTTGACTTTATTCCAATTACGAGCACCATTAACATTGATTTCCCAAGTGAAATCATCATTCCGAACAGGAAATGCCGTTAGAATAAACTCGATACCAGCATTTTGCATCTCGCCGGCATTGATGAGTGCGCTTGTAAAGCCCGATGCTGTTGAGATATTAGTTGGGAGAATTTGATCACTGATAACTTGATTGTAATAAGTTACATCCAATGCGAATAAGCCATCAAGAAATTTCAAATCCAAACCAAACTCAAGATTATTGGAACGTGTGGGTTTCAATGTTGAAAGAGGAACGGTAAATCCACTTGGCTGAAACAGAGAAACATTTGTATTGCGTCCTGCAGTGTACGTACCAACATTCGTGTAGAAAAGAGATAATTGGTATGGATCGGTATCGCCTCCGACTTGTGCAAATGATGCGCGAAGTTTTGCATAGTTGATAAACGATGGTAATGCAACTGCTTCCGAAAGCGTAAATGCAGTATTTACTGATGGATAGAAATATGAGCGGCTTTCCGCAGGAAGAGTTGATGACCAGTCATTACGAGCCGTGGCTTCGAGTGTGAAGAATGATTTGTAGGAAAGCTGTGCAGCTCCATATAGCGAATTGATTTTTTTTCGCGAAAGTCCATATGAAGGTACTTGCGTTACAGTATTATTTACAACCAATAGATTTGGAAGAATAAAGTTTGTACCGACTGCACCGATGGTTTCTCCTTTACGCGACATTAGGTTGCCGCCTGCATTGATATTCAAACGAAAATCTTCCGATAGTTGTTTATCGAAGGTGATGAGGAAGTCAGCATTGATTTCTTCTTGAAAGATATTTCGCTCTTGGATGTCGCCGAATAATTTATTGGATGTACCAATCGGATCAATTTGTGACTGGCGGAAATTATATCCATCACGACCGGCACGCACCATAATTGCAAGCTCATCAGTTGCTTGGAAACGTAACGAGCCAACACTAATTAAGCGTTCACGGAGTGAGGGGTTTCGATTTTCATTGACTGACCAATAAGGATTGGGACTGAATACGTCATTGCTGAACAAGATCTGCGATCCGTCATCACGTTTGTAGGTTTTCAGCCAATTGACATTAACACTGCGCGGCATATTATTCAATGAACGAGCAGGATTATCAGCGGCATCAGAAAGTGAAGGGCGATTGGGAGCATCCTCGAGAATCCAATTCACTTTTGCATCCACTGTCAAGCGGTCAGAAAGACTCGACTGTCCGCGAAGCGAAATAGTTGAGCGTTGAAAGGATGTGTTTGGTACAAGCCCAATATTACTCATGTTCGACAATGACACACGGAAATTTGATGTCTCATTACCACCGGTCAGCGATACTGTATGCGTTTGAGTTTGACCTGTTTGATAAAAATCTTTGAAGGAGTTGGGTTGTGGGGTATATGGCCGTGTAATACCATCGAAGAAGAGTGCATCACGACCATCCATGCGTGCACCCCAACTACCAGTACCTTGTGCTAGGACATCTGTGAGTGTAGTTGGAACAAGATTATTACGACCATGCCCATATTCGTTTTGATACTCTGGTAGAATAAGGGGTGTTTCAAAAACAAAGTTGCCATTGTACTCAACGCCAATACCTTTGCGGTTAGTACCTTTTTTGGTAGTGATGACAA
The DNA here is from genome assembly GCA_002405405.1 of Ignavibacteria bacterium UBA4661. GTDB lineage: Bacteria > Bacteroidota > Ignavibacteria > Kapaibacteriales > UBA4661 > UBA4661. Next base: position 8,987 of record DHLT01000319.1, read on the forward strand.
TAGCACCATTTTGTGCTCGTGTACCGTACAATGCAGTTGCTGCTGCACCTTTGAGAACAGTCATTGTTTCGATATCGTCAGGATTAATACTAGAAATACCGTCTCCAAAGTCTGTTCCGCCAAAATTACCGGCTTGGTTCGGTGAAGAGTTGTCAATGGGAATACCATCAACTACATACAATGGTTGATTGTCC
>DHLT01000319.1:9332-16269 GCA_002405405.1 Ignavibacteria bacterium UBA4661
ATACAATGGTTGATTGTCACCATTGATCTGTTTTGCGCCACGAATGACAACACGTGTCGAGGCACCTGCACCGGCGGCAGTATTATTAATTTGTACCCCTGCTACACGACCGGCAAGACCATTAATGACATTTGCTTCGCGAGCTTGTGTAAGTGATTCACCTCTGACAGTTTCAACCGAATAACCAACAGTGCGTTTTTCACGATCTACACCAAGAGCAGTTACTACGACTTCGTCTGTAAGTAATCGATCCTCAGTGAGTACGATAGAAATAGTTGCATTATTTCCAATATTGGTTTCTGTGCGTTTATAGCCGGAATAGCTTACAACGAGAACCGTATTGGGAGTAACCGAAACTTTGAATTCACCTTCCTTGTTGGTAATAGTGCCACGCTTTGTGCCTTTAACTTCGACCCGTGCGCCTTGTATTGGACTACCGGATTTTTTGTCAGTTACCTTTCCGGTAACGAGTTGTTGTGCCGCTACGTCAAGTACTGCAAAGCAGAGGAGAAGTAAGCAAGCTACACTGTGGAGCAAACGCTTCATATAAAAAAGAGAAAAAGTGAGATAAAAAAGTGGTTAGAACAACCATGAAAAAAACTTAGATGAACTATAAATGCTTTGGGATACATCTACCGGAGGGTGCATATATGTTACAAACAAAATATTTTTGGTCAATACACAAATGATTTATTATTTCTCTTACTACCGAATAGGACGCAATAGTGAATCTTTTGGGAAGCGAGCTATACGATTATACGGACCAAGCCGTAAAGCTGTTCCCAGTTCATTATTGTTTTGACGAAGACCTTCGTAGAAAAACGATACTTCACCAACAATATTCAACGAGCGATTGTACTGAATAATTCCTGTTAAATCAGCGGGTGTAATATTGTAGGTGCCGCTACGCATCAAGATGCCCGGACTGATACGATGACGCTGGCTCATAGGTGTTTGTTGTACCATTAGGTCAACCAATCCGCGATAGGAGGGAACATCGCGACGATACAGTTGCGGATGAATCATATCTACTAAGCCCTGAGTCATCCATGCCGGATAATCTTGGAGATATTCCTGCAACCCAAAAGGATATGGACTGGGGGACATTGAAATCAAAACATCGGGTTTGCGCGCTTTGACTGTTTGGCGCAAGCGAGCAAGATATTGTGTCAGCTTATCGGCACGCCATTGTACCCATTGTGCTTCTTTAGTATTCGACGTAGGTGCTACACGTCCTGTTTCGGCGCGATAGCGGGCAACGGTTGCTGAATCATAGCCACCCTCGGTAGGCATTGCAGGCAAACGATCATCACCTTGGATGCCATCAATTTGATAGTTATTGACGACTTCCATGATCAACGAAGTCATAAAGTTTTGCACATTAGTGTCGAGTGAATTCATCCATACGAAGCCATTTTTCTCGACGATGCGACCATCCGCTCCAATACATGACCAACGTGGATATTTGGCGATGATATGTCCACCGGCATTGCCGAATGATGCAGCAAATCCGTATTCAAACCAAGGAATTACTGCAAGCCCATTGGCACGAGCTTCTGCAATGACTTCTGCCAACACATCCCGTCCGGTATAGCGTGGATCAATAAGGTTGCCAAATTCCCGTTGCATCACTTGGCTTGGATAAAGCGTCCATCCGGCATTAAATACAACCGGAAAGACAACATTAAAGCCATTAGCAGAGATTTGTTGCATTGCAGCAGCTATATTGGCACGGGAATCCATTGCTGTACTTGCAACATTGGTAAGCCAAATACCACGCACTTCATCAACCGTTGTTACAACCGGAGGAGTTACTGGTGTCGGATCGGGTGTAGAACTTTTGCAAGAACTGATGAAGAGTAGAGCTATCCAAAGAATTGTTACGCGAATAGGCAAACTTGTAGCAGAAAGAAACATAAACAATGTATTTGGAAGAGTGAAAAAAGAAGTCGCATTCACAAGAGCCTGAAAGCAAGGATTGTACTTATAATTTTCGTAACCGAACAAGCATACTTTATCGGATGAAGCAGAGCAACTGCTCGCAATGTTACAAACAGACATACAAGCAAACAATGGATTTTTCGTATTGATGGAAGAAAGTTTTCAACAGTGAGTGTAAAAAGCTTTCTGTCCACGCGAAATGTGATAGCTTCACCTCATGCAAGTTCTCAATCAATAGTTTTGCGATTATTCATTTCATAGTTATGAGAGTTTATTGTACTTCAGCAACCATAACAAGGATCATGACGATACGATCTATTCGCATCTTTGTTGTTGTTATTGCTTTTTCAGCATTTTTTTATTCTCTTACTCTCAAAGCACAACAACAAAAATCTCGGCAGAAAACAGATCATGGTGGTGATGTATTGCAATGGGTGAATCCATTTATCGGTACAGCAGGGCATGGTCACACATATCCCGGAGCTACAGTACCTTTTGGTATGGTGCAACTAAGTCCTGATAATGGGACGCAATGGTGGGATTGGTGTGGTGGGTATCATCATTCAGATTCTGTCATTGTTGGTTTTTCTCATACGCATCTGAGTGGTACGGGTATTGGCGATCTCTGTGATATTGCATTAATGCCAACGACAAAAGTGTTTGATATTCTGCAATCTTACGCAACACGATATTCTGCACCATGGCGAGCGACATTCACTCATGCTCACGAAGAAGCAAGACCGGGCTATTATGCCGTACAATTCTCCGATCAACCATTGCGTGCAGAAGTTTCAGCTACTGCTACTGCCGGCATTCATCGATATTCTTTTGGCAATGAAAGTACCATGCGCGCAGTTGTTATTGATTTAGGATTCGCTATTAATTGGGATCGTACTACTGATGCCATGCTAACCAATGTTTCGCGGACACGCATTATTGGCAAACGAAGTTCAACAGGTTGGGCAAAACGTCAAACTGTATGGTTTGCTTTGGATTGTTCCGTGCCATTTGATTCTCTCACTGCTACCGGAGATTCTCTGACACGACAGCATACTCTTGGCTCTATCCGCACACAAGTACAGGGGAGGCACACTCGTGCTGTGCTGGTTTTTCCGAAGACCATTCGGGAAGTTACTATCAAAGTCGCTATTTCTTATGCTGATAGCAACGGAGCAATCAAAGGTGTCGAATCGTTGAAATCAATGAACTTTGATGCGGTACGTAAAAATGCTGAAGCTACATGGCGTAAAGAATTAAGTAAGGTTCGCATTACGACACTCAATGATGCTGATAAAACGGTGTTCTACACTGCTTTATACCACACGATGCTTGCACCGATACAATACAGCGATTTGAACGGACGATATAAAACGCCAAAAAAAGATGTCGATTCTATTGGTACTGCACGGGGTTATACTCGTTATGATGTCTTCTCATTGTGGGATACATTTCGTGCTGAACAATCATTGTTTACTATCCTTCATCCTCATCGCGTATCCGATATGGTACAGTCGCTCATGGCACATTATCGTGAGTATGGTTTGCTTCCCGTGTGGTCTTTGGTTGGTAACGAAACAAATACTATGACGGGCTACCATGCTGTGCCTGTCTTGGCAGAGGCATATTTCAAGAGAAAATTTTTGCAGGGTATGGAAAAGATAGCGCCTGATACTCTGTTGAATGCCATGCTGAGTTCTGCTCGACAAGATGAGTTTGGTATACGTTGGCTAAAACAGTACGGGTATATTCCACATGATAAATTCGGGTTTTCTGTTACGCGAACATTGGAATACAGTTTTGACGATTGGTGTATTGCTGAGGTAGCATCGTCTTTAAAAAATACATCAGTAGAAAAAGAGTTTCGTCTGCGAGCCATGAATTACAAGAATGTTTTTGATCCGATAAGTGGCTTTATGCGTGCTAAACTTTCGAATGGTACATGGAAGAAACCATTCGATCCGTACTATTCCATTTTAGATTTTGATTTTGAATATACTGAGGGTAATGCTTGGCAACATTCGTGGTTTGTGCCACATGATATTTATGGCTTAATAGGGCTTCATGGCGGGAAGACACTCTTTACCCAAAAACTTGATTCATTATTTTCAGCATCTACTGTTCGCCATAAAGATACACCGGACGATGTATCAGGTTTAATCGGTCAGTATGCGCATGGTAATGAGCCTAGTCATCACATTGCATACCTATATAACTATGCAGGCGCACCACATAAAACGCAAGCAATGATTCGCAATATTTTGCGAACGCAGTATAACGATACGCCCCATGGTTTATGTGGTAATGAGGATTGTGGACAGATGTCAGCTTGGGCAGTGTTTTCTATGCTTGGTCTCTATCCGGTAAATCCAGTGTCCTTAGAATATGCGATTGGAACGCCTTTAGTGAAGAATGCGGAAGTCACTTTGCCTGCCGGTAAAAAGTTGACCATTACAGCACAGAACTTGTCAGAGAGTCATAAGTACATTCAATCGGCAACACTGAATGGGAAGCCTTTAGCAACACCAATCATACGTTATGAGGAAATTATGGTAGGCGGGCAATTGGTTTTTGTCATGAGTGAAACGCCCACGCCCTTATGATCTGACAAAAAATAACTGATGCGTGTTGTATCATCAAGCAATAGCAAGCATAACTCATCACTCTTTTTACATTTTGTCTTGGCACTTCTATGGTACTTCACTGGATAGACTTGAGCATTATCGCGCTGTATGTTGTCGGAACCATTTTGATTGGATTTATTATTTCAAAGCGTGCTTCAAAAAATATCAAATCATATTTTTTAGCAGAGAATACACTCAATTGGTTCTATCTCGGTGTGTATAATGCTTCAGGAATGTTCGATATAACCGGCACCATGTGGACGGTTTCAATTCTTTTTATTTATGGTATCAAAAGTGCGTGGATACCGTGGCTTTGGCCTGTTTGGAATCAAATTATTGTCATGGTATTCCTTGGTGCATGGATGCGCCGAAGCGGTGTAATGACAGGTGCAGAATGGATTAACTTTCGATTTGGACATGCACGTGGTGCAGAGTTGTCGCATTTGATTGTTGTTGCTTTTGCGCTAATTACAGTAATTGGTTTTATCGCTTATGGATTTGAGGGTGTTGGAAAATTCGCCGCGATCTTTTTGCCATTTGACTTATCGTTCCATGCGTTAGGGCGTACTTTCAGCAACGATGAAGGATATGCACTAGCAATTATGGCGATTACAACAGTGTATGTGATTAAAGGTGGTATTTACAGTGTCGTCTTGACCGAGTTAATGCAATTTGTATTGATGACCATTGCTTGCTTAACCGTGGGTGTGATTGCTATGATGAAAGTTAATCCTGCATTAATTGATCAACATATTCCTGCAGGATGGAAAGATTTTTGGTTCGGATGGAATCTTAATCTTGATTGGTCTGCCATTATGCCGGCTGTGAATGAGCGTATCGCCGCTGATGGCTTTCATGCCTTTGGTTGGGTCATGACATTGATGATTTTCAAAGGTGTGTGGGCATCAATGGCAGGACCTGTGCCAAGCTATGATATGCAACGTATTCTCGCAACAAAATCCCCAGCTGAAGCATCGAAAATGAGCGGCTTGACCGTGGCTGTTCTCATGGCTCCGCGTTACTTTGCCATAGCAGGACTAACGGCGCTTGCTTTGGTCTATTTTTCCAAAGATATGGCGGCAATGGGAAAGAATATCGACTTTGAGCTTCTTCTGCCACAAACGATTAAAAACTTTCTTCCGGTTGGGTGGTTGGGTCTGATGTTGGCTGGGTTGATAGCTGCATTCATGAGTACTTATGCGGCTTTTGTGAATGCTGCTCCTGCGTATTTGGTAAACGATTTATATAAGAAGTATATCAATCCGAATGGCACATCGAAACAGTATATCAACATGAGTTATCTTGCTTCAATCAGCATTGTTATTGTTGGTATTGCTTTTGGTTTTTTTGTTGATTCGATTGATGGTATTACCAAGTGGATTGTTGCATCACTTTATGGTGGTTACACGGCACCCAATGTTCTTAAATGGTTATGGTGGCGATTCAATGGCTATGGGTACTTCTGGGGTATGCTTGCCGGTCTTGTTGCTTCATTGGTATTACCTAAACTTGCACCTGAACTTTCGTCAATCAATTCCTTCCCGATTATTTTTTCTGTAGCATTAGCTGGAAGCGTTATTGGCTCATTATTCACTAATCCCGATGATCCTGAAGTACTGAAAAATTTCTATAAAAAAACTCGTCCCTGGGGCTTTTGGAAGCCAATTCATGATATGGTAGTTGCTGACGATCCTTCGTTTCAAGCAAATGGTAATTTTAAGCGCGATGCTTTCAATGTTATCATTGGTATTACATGGCAGATGACACAAGTTATCCTTCCGATGTATATGGTGTTTGCAATGTGGCGTGAATTTTTTATCACCTTGTTTTTCCTTGTTGTTACAACGGTGATTCTTAAACTCAATTGGTGGGACCGCATCGAACGTGATGCATGATATTTGTGAGATTTTTTCGGAAATTTTTTGGGAGTGCTATCATCAATGACAACACAAGCCTTGGCAATTACAGGAACATTTCTTGATGAGATTTCGCATGATATTCCGCATCAAAATTGGGGTGAAAAGGAGTGGGATGCAGATTTCTTGGCAATGAAAGCAATGGGTATTGATACAGTTGTATTGATTCGCAGTGGCTATAAGCGTTGGTGTACCTATCCTTCTGCTGTTCTGCAACGCTATGAGAATATCTTCATACCGCCAACAGATTTGATCGATATGTACTTGCGTCTGTCTGAAAAGCATGGGATGACCTTTTTTTGTGGTACATACGATTCGGGTCGCTTTTGGCATGATGAACACTATTGGCAGACTCCGGCATATCGTACCGATATGGATATCAATAAATTTGTTGTCGAAGAAGTTTGGCAACGATATGGCAAAAGCCCTGCATTTGGCGGATGGTACTTATCACTAGAA
>DHLT01000311.1:0-702 GCA_002405405.1 Ignavibacteria bacterium UBA4661
TTTTTAATTTTTTACAAAAAACGCCGATACTTGCAGAAGAGCAGAGTCATTCTATTGGAATGGCACATAAATTGAAACATTTTTATGACATAAACGACATGACGAAGCATAGGGGAAGAATCTCCGATTGCTGTATGTGTCACAAGAGCACAAATTTGCGTACTCATTTCCCCCCGAAATATATGAAATGGTTTCAGTTTTCTTTGCGGCGCATCGTGCTGTGCATAGGATTATTTCTGTGCAGTGGCGTGGTGGATTTGGATGCACAAAGTATTCGTTTGCTTCGTACCGATGCCCTGCCTGCGCGATCAGGATTTGTTACGGCTCGTCTGCCATTCTCGGTGGATGTCATTGTCGAAAATGTATCGGGTTGCACGGCGGTGAGTTTCGACCTGATCTACAACAACATGGACAATATCAGTTTCAGTGGATGGGAACGTGCTACACCGGCTCTACTGCCGAGCGTGAATGTGGTATCGAGAGTGTTAGATGCCGGAAGTAATACCGGTGTGCTGACTGTGGGGGCAATTCTTCCGCAATCGCCATCGAATTCTAATGGTGTCAGCGTGAGTACCTTTGCTGTTGTGCGATTAAACTTTTCCGTGAATAATAATGCATTGCATGGGGCTATCGTTAACATGCGTTTTTCAAACCCCGAAGCGGTTATTGTTGCGGGGAATGGTACAAGTATCCGCTTGGCGG
>DHLT01000311.1:813-1363 GCA_002405405.1 Ignavibacteria bacterium UBA4661
ATGGTACAAGTATCCGCTTGGCGGGTCAATCATCGAATTATTCGATTCGTGGTGTGCTGACCGTGTGGCCCGGCGATACGGATAATAATGGTCTGGTCGATAGTCGTGATTTCAATCTCTTCAGTCGTTTTTATGATGCAGGCAGTGCTTCGCCGCAAGATCCGGTTGCACCCGGCGTGGTGCGTGGTTTCCCGCGTAACCCGCCTAGCACCTTATGGTCGGCACAACGTGCTATCGCATGGGATAGCATTCCTGCCACCTATGTCGATGCCGATGGCGATGGTGTTGTCGGCGTAAGCGATATCTTGGTGTGGCTTGCCAATCTTGGTAAAACACGATCAAGTACCATGACAAAGTCGGATAATGACACACCTACACCTATCGTTGCGGCAATGCAGCAAACAGTGCAGGGGCTTGTGCGTCTTGGCGAAATTCAACAGGTTGGTTCGCGAGTACGATTGCCGCTCGATATTCGCAGTAGTCAGCGCGGGTTGGGAGTCTCGCTTCGAATGTCATGGCGCGATATAGCGACGCGCTACAGAATTATTTC
>DHLT01000311.1:1511-1814 GCA_002405405.1 Ignavibacteria bacterium UBA4661
ATCGATCAAGGTGATTTATTCGGGCAAAGCCCGGCAGTGTTTTCATACTTCTTGCGCGACTCCGGTACAGCGGCAGATATTGTCATCGGTAATGCCAATCCTGCACCGGAAGTATTATTGAATGGTACTTTGGCATATATTGTTGCCGAACCGATTGGTGCATCGCCTCCGCGTTTCTCTGCGACCTACAGCAATATGCGGGGCATTGGCGCAAATGGTCAGATGTTCTCTATACAAGGGGTCGTGAATTCCATTGGTTCACATACAGCGATTACTCGCAATGCGCTCATGATTTCTCCCTTG
>DHLT01000311.1:1959-4073 GCA_002405405.1 Ignavibacteria bacterium UBA4661
TCGTACCCAAGGCTGTGCAGGGTATCATCAAATTGTATGATATGAAAGGAGCGATTGTCATGGCGCATCAACTCGATAAACAGCTCCTTGCCAATGATGCTATGATGTTCGATGTGTCCGGTCTTCGAGCGGGTACCTACATCCTTGCTCTCGATACAGGAATAGAAGTTCTCACCGCGCAATTCGTGGTGGTACGATAACACGCAATACCAGAATCTTTAAAAAGAACAAGCCCCTTATGCTGTGCATGAGGGGCTTGTGGGTTCTTATAATGTACAAAATGTAGTACCACAACGAATTTACCTCTTCTTACTGCCGATACTGCTCGATTGCTTTTCGTGAGTAACAATCATACCGGCTTTATTCCATGCGGTAATACCGCCCTCCAGATTGTACACTTGCGTAAAGCCCAGTTTTATCAAGCTTTCTGCTGCTTTTGCACCACGACCACCGCTACGACAATACACCAACATCGGACGATCTTTGAATTCCTCCAACTCCGCACTGTGCACAGCAAGGCTATCATATCCGATACGTCGTGCATCATCAAGATGCCCTGTTGCGCTCATGAATTCTTTTTCTGAACGGACATCAATGATGATCGTATGACATGCTGTATCAAGGAGGGCGCGCGCGACTTTGGGCGACACGGTTTTGTAGGATACAGAGGCACTCGTAGAATGAAGTGTACTTCCGTTGTTGGCGGATAATGCCCATGCAGGAGCACAGAGTGTGCCTACAAGAATGGCAGCAAAGCTACAGTAAGAAAAGCGCAAACGATCAAGAATGATAGAAAGAAATCGCATAGCAAGAAGAATGAAATGGAAGAATGACAGGAAAAAAACCAATCTTACAAATGTACGATGTAAATCCACAATCTGCATCTCTATGACCAACCCAATCAATAACAACAAGAGCAAAAATAGACAAGGCGATTATTCGCCATACGGACTGTCTGTTCCATGAATTGGCGAATTATCCGCAGAATACATGGGCTGATGACTTATACAAAGTACTCATGCAAGAAAAAATTCTGTGTGTAACCATAGCAAAGAGGTGCATGGCGATGTTTGGCATAATGATTGAATAAAAGACAGAGTACAACATCGTTCTCTTCTGTTCTTAGCGTTGTACGTTGTTTCATGTATTGGTGGTGTAGTGCTATGGCAGATATTCGATTTCATCTATTCAAGGGTAGTATTGGTTTGTATAACCGTGCGCTCGATGCCTATGCCATGCGCCAACAAGCTATTACGCGCAACATCGCTAATGCCGGAAGCGAGAACTATCGTCCCGAGCAAGTCAAGTTTGAAGAATTCCTTCGTGATGCAGAAGGCAGTACAACGGGTTTTCGTAGTGAGGAGCGACACATTCCTATTGGCGCACCCGATAGCGACACAGTACAAGGAACATTTGCAACAGCAGATATCCCCAAAGCAGAGCTTTTCATGGGTGGTGCTTCGCATGTGAATGTTGATAAAGAGATGGCGGAATTGGCAGAAAATCAACTCAAGTTTCGTTTTGCCGCCAAGAAAGCATCGGGTTTCTTTCGGGATTTGAATTCGGCAATTCGTGGTACACAACAATAGTTCGACTCCATCGATCGATTCTCCATTATGATTTCTAACATACTCTCAGAGCAGGCATACTATGAATACCATTTTTGAAACATTTCGTATCAGCGGCGAGGGCTTGGGTGTTCAGCGGCGGCGACTCAGTGCCATTGCTAACAATATTGCCAATGCTAATACGACACGCACTGAAAATGGCAAAGCGTATCAGCGTGAGGTGGTTGTGGTGCAATCGGGCAAACGCTCGAATAGTTTTTTTGACCGCGAACTTGAGGGGCAACTTTCTATGCAACGAAGCGAGGATGTGCATTTCAGTACCGGTGGCTTGGCTACGCGCTTCGATGAGCAACATGCCGTCAAGGCAACAACGGGTAAAGACTCTGCTCCGGCTCGTATGATTTATGAGCCATCGCACCCCGATGCAAATGCTGAAGGATATGTCGCCATGAACAATGTCAATATCGTAAAAGAAATGGATGATATGATTTCTGCGCAACGTTCCTTCGAGGCAAATCCGCAGACATTATCTGCAGAAAAAAATAT
>DHLT01000076.1 GCA_002405405.1 Ignavibacteria bacterium UBA4661
CATCTACATACTTTTGGATAGCTCTTCGCAAAGGACGTGCTCCATATTTTTCATCGTAGCCTTTTTCAGCCAAGAATTCTTTTGCTGATGCTGAAAATGAAAGTGTAACACCAAGTTTGGTAACACGCTCGAATAGTTTTTTTGCTTGTATATCGATGATCTTGAAGATACTTTCTTTTTTAAGCTGATGAAAGACAATGACATCATCAATACGGTTGAGGAACTCGGGATTAAAATACCGTTTCAATGAATCTTCGATAGTTGACTTCATTGCTTGGTATGAATCTTCTCCTTCATCGGAAGAAAAGCCAAGTTTTCCACCCGCTTTAACGTCGCGTACACCCACATTCGATGTCATAATGATAATTGTATTCCTAAAATCAACACGCCGACCTAAACCATCCGTTAGGATACCATCATCGAACACTTGAAGCAGTATATTGAAGACATCGGGATGTGCTTTTTCTATTTCATCAAGTAGTACAATAGAGTAGGGCTTGCGACGAACCTTTTCAGTAAGCTGTCCGCCTTCCTCATAGCCAACATATCCTGGAGGCGCACCAACTAGGCGTGATACGGTAAATTTCTCCATGTATTCACTCATATCAACACGAATTAAAGAATCTTCGCTGTGGAAAATGAAGCGAGAAAGTGCTTTCGCTAGCTCAGTTTTTCCAACGCCGGTTGGACCTAAAAACATAAAAGTTCCAATAGGTCTGCGTGGATCTTTCAGACCTGCTCGGGAGCGACGAATAGCTTTAGTTAGTCGCTCAATCGGCTCGTCTTGCCCAATGATTTCGGCTTTGATATCATCAGACATTTTGAGCAAGCGTTCCGTCTCTTCTTGAGCAATTTTTGCTACTGGTATACCGGTCATCATGCCGATTACTTCAGCAATTTTTTCCTCATCGACAGTAAACACCATTTCTGATGCGCGCTCTTCCCATGATTGCTTTTCAGCCTCAAGCTCAGTTTGATATTTTTTCTCTAGATCGCGAAGCTTGGCAGCCTCTTCAAAATTTTGTGATTTAACAACAGAGTTTTTTTGTTCCTTGATATTTTCAATTTTTTCTTCCAAATCGAGAATGACTTTTCGAACAACAATATTTGATAAATGTACACGTGCACCAGCTTCGTCCATATTATCAAGAGCTTTATCCGGCAAGAATCGGTCGGTAATATATCGATCAGACATCCTAACACATGCTTCTACCGCTTCGCTAGTATATCTTACGCTATGATGCTCTTCATATTTTGGCTTGACATTATTCAAAATGAGAATTGTTTCGTCTACAGAAGGTGGCTCCACAACAATTTTTTGGAAGCGACGGTCGAGTGCACCATCTTTTTCAATATACTGACGATATTCATCTAATGTTGTCGCCCCAATGCATTGAATATCACCTCTAGCTAAGGCAGGTTTAAATATATTTGATCCATCAAGAGTACCCGATGCACCACCGGCACCAACAATTGTATGAAGCTCATCAATGAACAAAATGACGTCTTTAGCTTTTTCAAGTTCATTCATAACGGCTTTCATGCGCTCTTCAAACTGTCCTCGATATTTTGTACCTGCGACTAATGCTGCTAAATCAAGAGTCACAATGCGCTTATCGTGGAGAACGCGGGAAACTTTTTTGTTGATGATTTGAAGTGCAAGCCCTTCAGCAATTGCTGTTTTGCCGACACCAGGTTCGCCGATAAGCACCGGATTATTCTTTTTACGGCGAGAGAGCACCTGTGCAACTCGCTCTATTTCTTTATCACGACCAATTACAGGGTCGAGTTTACCTTCAAGAGCTAACTTAGTAAGATCCCGACCGAAGTTGTCTAACACCGGGGTCTTTGCTTTTTCAGTCGCCGGAGAAGATTTTTTCGAAGAAGATTTTGACTTAGTCTTGTCGGCAGTTGGTGATTTACCGCTGATTATACTATCAAGTTCAGCGCGCAAGCCATCATAGGTGACACTAAATTGTGATAAAATTTGTGCGGCGATGTTATCGTCATCTCGGAGGAGTGACAATAGTAGATGTTCTGTACCAATTACCTCTGATTTGTACAGTTTTGCTTCGAGGTAGGTGATTTTAAGAACTTTTTCAGCTTGTTTGGTAAGCGGTATGTTGCCAATAGTAAGTGTGCCACCAGAAGAGCGTACTGAATCCTCAATGGACTTTTTCAGTTTGAATAGATCTACGCCCATATTGCGTAGAATTTTAATGGCAATACCTTCGCCTTCGCGGATAATTCCTAACAGTAGGTGTTCAGTGCCTATGTAATCATGTCCTAACCGTATGGCTTCTTCACGGCTAAGACGGATGACATCCTGAACGCGATTGGAAAAATTTCCTTGTTCCATGAGAGTGCCTCACATTAAAAAAATAACAGGCAATAAAAAAGCAAGTGTAGTGTTAAGACACAGACAATGCCTTTAATTGAAAAGCAGTGGCTCAGAAAATATGGCTTCAATGGCTGAGCAACTGCACTCACACGCATTAATTTTAATGCATATGAATACGAGAACTTACACAATAGAGAATGCAATAGCAAACTGTTTTGCATTATTCTACAAAACTATTGATCAGAATGTGTGTTGTAACGCAGAAATTGACGAATTCATTGTAATTTGTATTGTTATATACCTATCAAAATATTCAAGAATATTTACCTTATTGTTTTGTCAAGGATTGTTGAGTGTATGTTAGAGCCACAAAAGAACAAGGTTGCTGAATTGCGGGAACAGGTCGTGCAACTGAAGAGATTTCTCAACATTGAAAACAAAATTGTTGAGGTTGCGGAAATGGAGGAACAGTCGCATTCGGAAGCATTTTGGAATGATGCTGATAAGGCACGTAATATAATGCAAGAAATCGCTACTCGTAAGCAATGGATTACAGAATATGAAGGAGCATATAGAGCGATTGAAGATACAGAAACAATGATAACTCTTGCTGAAGAATCTAACGATGAATCGCTGGAAGGGGATATTGTTGCTGAACTTCGCAGTGCGGAAACTAAAGTGAAAGAATTAGAGATACGTAATACGCTGTCTGGTCCACAAGATAGCAGAAATGCTCTGTTAGAAATCAATGCTGGAGCAGGTGGTACTGAAGCTCAAGATTGGTCATCTATGCTCATGCGTATGTATACTCGTTGGGCTGAACGCCATGGTATGAAGGTATTTCTTGCTGATGAACAAGAAGGAGACGTTGCTGGAATCAAATCATGTACCCTTGAAATACAAGGAGCATTTGCTTATGGTTATCTTAAGGCGGAATCCGGTGTACACCGTTTAGTACGTATCTCGCCGTTTGACTCCAATGCTCGTAGACATACATCATTTGCTTCTGTGTTTGTTTATGCTGAACTTGATGAATCCATTGAGATCGAAATTAATCCTGCTGATGTAGAAATGGATACATATCGTTCAGGCGGCAAAGGTGGACAGAACGTGAATAAGGTAGAAACAGCGGTTCGTTTGAAACATATTCCATCAGGTATAGTTGTTGCATGCCAGCAGGAACGGTCGCAGCTCATGAATCGCGAGCGTGCAATGAAGATGCTAAAGGCGCGACTTTATCAAAAACGACTAGAAGAGGAACAGGCAGCAAAAGCTGCGATCGAGGGTACAAAAAAGCGTATCGAGTGGGGCAGTCAAATTCGTAGTTATGTTTTTCAACCCTACACAATGGTTAATGATCATAGAACAGAAACAAAAATCAATGATGTGCATGCTGTGATGGATGGAGATCTTGATGAACTCATTAAAGCATATTTACTTCAGGATATGCTAGAGCAACAACAGGCTCAACAGTAAATGTAGTTGTAAGAATGATGTTAATTGATGTTTAGGTATACTAAGCCATACTTTACTACCCTATGCGCGCGGATGAGCCTTATTATATGATTGACGAAGCTTATCAACAGAAATGTGTGTGTAGATTTGAGTTGTAGATAGAGATGCGTGCCCCAACAATTGACTAACCGAATGAATGTCTGCACCGTTGTCGAGTAAATGTGTTGCAAAACTATGACGCAAAACATGAGGGCTTTTCTGTGGAGACTCTGTAATATCACGCATTGCTTTGTGAATAACTCGATATGCATATGCTGGTGTTAATGGTTATCCATTAGAATTGATAAATATTGTATCGTTCTGTATTGTGGTAAATTCTCGT
>DHLT01000274.1:0-3631 GCA_002405405.1 Ignavibacteria bacterium UBA4661
TTTGGAAAAAAAAATGTTATGATGTTGAAGTTGAGGAAATTGTCGAGCAACACCCCATAAGAATACCATACCGGATACCGAAGGCTCTAATTGCTCAAGTTTCTCTTTCCGCTGGGGAAATCCTTGAATAAGATGTCGATATACCTCAACAACATCGGCATTGCACAACACATAATCAGCGGTAATCTGTTTGTTGTGCAGTCGAACACCTGTAACGCGATTATTCTTGTGAAGAATTTCATCGACAGGAGCATTGTACTCAATGTGAACACCACAATCAAGGGCAAGTGTGCGTAATTCTTCTGCAATTCGATACATGCCACCACGTACGGCAAAACCACCCAATCCATATTCGACGTATGGAATAATATTCAATGTCGCAGGTGCCTTATATGGATCAGAGCCATTATAGGTTGGATAGCGATTGAAAAGTTGTATTAAACGCTCATCCTGAAAGAAGCTGCGTACAGCGGTATTAACAGTACGCCATGCGTCAATATTCTGTAATCTTGTTAGGGCAGATAAATAACGTGGGTGTAACAACTTGGTGAATTCTTGAAATGGTGTATGCAAAAAAACATCAGCAGTTGTTCGGTAAATGGTTTCGGAGTAGGCAAGAAAATCACTGTATGCTTGCGCTTCGGCATCATTGGCTAAAGCAGCAATATTGTGCATCATGGTAGGTTGATGGCTACTGGCATCGAGCACAGAACAATCAGAAAAAAAATAGCGGCAAATGGAATCTAGGAGTTTGAATTCAAGTCGCTCACGCCGATCTACACCAGCAATAGAAAAAAGTCTGTCAAGCACATGAGGCATGGTTAATAGCGACGGACCTGTACCAAATGAAAACTCACCCTCTTGCGTTTGCATAGAGTGGTAGTTCATTTTTCCACCAATCGTGTCATTTTTTTCAAGAAGTGTTACTTCATAACCCTTACTGGCAAGCGTAATAGCACCTGCGAGTCCTCCAAGACAACCCCCAATAACAATGACTGTTGGTTTATGTAAAGAAGTTACGCGAGTTGAGTTCCCCATGAAGATTAACGCAAAAGAAGCTATGAAAAGATTCGGTGAGAACAATTTACGGACACTTGTGTGTATCTACGCATAAATTTCTTTTTTCTTGTTATCAACAATATAAGGCTGAGAGTTGAGTGGTGCAGTGTGTATGTTGAAACAGCGTATGGTAAAAACATACCGAAAACTTTATTGTGAAAACATCGTAAAGAGAGTAAATTCAGAATATGATTTTACTTATGCTTTATTCTAATATCATGACCTCACTTCAGCGCAGAAAATTTGTTCAGTATTTCAACTGTTTAGACGACGACCACAATGGAATTTTGGAGATCGGTGATTTTACTAACATGGCTAACACATTATGTAGTTTACGTGGCTGGCATTTGGATTCTGATAAATACCGCGATGTCCATTTCAATCTTATGCTTTTTTGGAATAGTATTCATGCTTTCGCTGATAAAAATCGTGATGGTATTGTTACGCTCTCCGAATGGATTGCTCATAAAGAGTACTTAGTGAATGCGTCACGTGATGTTTATGATGACTACATTAAATTTTTCTCGTACGGATTATTTGACCTTGCAGATGAGAATCATGATGGCTCACTATCCCAATTAGAGTATCGACATCTGATGCAGGCATTTCATGTTGGAGATATGATGGCGCGTGTTGCCTTCGAAAAATTAGATCTGAATCATGATGGAGCAATTTCTCGTTATGAATTTGAGAATGCTTTGTACGAATTACACTTTAGCAATGACCCTGATGCACCGGGTAATTGGCTTTTTGGTGAATTTTAATTACTGATCTGTTCTTCTTCTGCTGTCGTGTAGTACTGCCAAACTTTTTCAGCATTCTTTGTTCCCACGACTTGTTGCAGTTGTTCCAACGATGCATTGCGTATGGCTTCGACAGAGCCGATTTCTCGGAGCAGTTTTTCAGCTGTTTTTGTACCAATTCCCGGAATATCAGTAAGAGATGTGTGCAGGGTACGCTTATCACGTAGTGAGCGGTGAAACTCAATGGCAAAACGGTGGGCTTCATCACGAATGGCTTGGAGAATGTGCAACGAACTCGAAGTACGGGGAAGCAACAATGTATCAGTTTGATGCGGAAAAACAATTTCCTCCAAACGTTTTGCTAAGCCTACAACAGCAATACGGGGATACAAACCAAGTTCTTTTAAAATGTCAACAGTCGATGAAAGTTGACCTTTACCGCCATCGATGACAATCAAGTCAGGTTCGTCAGTCTTTTCTTCGAGCATTCTTGAATATCGGCGTGTAAGTACTTCTTTCATCGAAGCAAAATCATCAACACCTTGAACGGTCTTGTTTTTATATTTACGGTACTCAGATTTTTTCGGCTTACCGTCAATAAAAACAACCATGGAAGATACTGTCTCGCTACCTTGAAAATGTGAGTTATCAAAACACTCAATACGGCGCGGTGGCTTTGTCATTCGTAAATCGCGTTGAAGTGCAACCAAAGGGCGAGATAGAGTTTGGTCGCGTTTCATTTTTTGTAATTCAAGCTCTTTCAACAAAAACTCGGCATTCGCTGTTGCCATACGCACAAGTTTTTGTTTGTCACCAATCTTGGGTATGCTGATGTCAATTTTTCCAGCATGATTGCCGCGTTTAGATTGAAGCCATGCCTCGAGAATATCTATGTCGGCAAGTTCGAGAGGTAAGTGTATTTCATCAGGAACATCATCACTGTCCATATAGAATCGTTCACAGGTTGCCTGTACAATATCGGTATCTGACTTACCCTCTGAATTGCGAATGTAAAAATGTTGCCTTCCAATGAGTTTACCATCACGGACTTTGAAAATGACTGCACAGGCATCAGATTCATTACGGGCAAAAGCGATAACATCCCGATCAATCAAATCTGTCGAGACAACTTTTTGTTTATCAGAATACTCACGAAGAAGAATAAGTCGGTCACGGAGTTCCTTTGCTTCCTCAAAGGGAAACTCTTCCGCTAATTGGTGCATACGGTCTTCAAGTTCGCGTTCGACAACTTTGGTTTTGCCCTTCAGAACTTCAATAGCAAGGCGAATCATTGCTTGGTAGTGAGTTTGCGTAACAAAGTTTTCACAAGGACCTTCGCACTTTTTGATATGGTAATCAAGGCAGACCTTGAATTTTTGCTTTGCGATGGTGGCGGTGGTTAGATCGAGCGAACATGAGCGAATCGGGAACACAGACCGAAGCGATGTAATGATAGCATACATTGCTTTTGCATCGGTGTATGGTCCAAAGTATTTGCTACCGTCGCGGATAATTTTTCGCGTATAAAAAATGCGTGGATAGGGCTCATGCGTAACGCGGATGTACGGAAATGATTTGTCATCTTTGAGCAGAATATTATACTTGGGCTGATGTTCTTTGATAAGGGTATTTTCAAGAATCAGTGCTTCAACTTCAGAGTCAGTAACAATAACTTAGAGGTCTGCAATTTTTTTTACGAGAGCTTTTGTTTTAGCATCAATCGGGCGATTGGTTTGAAAATATGACCGAACGCGATTCCGTAAATTTTTTGCTTTCCCGACATAGATAATTTTGCCCGTAATGTCTTTATGTAAGTACACACCGCTCGA
>DHLT01000274.1:3827-6155 GCA_002405405.1 Ignavibacteria bacterium UBA4661
AAGGAATTGCTTCCGTACTTGACAAACTCTGTTCTTCATTTTTTTCTTTGGGGTATGGAGAATTTTCGTTGTGCATAGAGCAAACTGTTGAGTAAATTTGGTAATTGTAGAAGTTACGTCCATCACATTATTTCTCTCTCACTCATACAATTTTGTAGGAAGTCCTATGGATGTCGCACAACTTTCCCAACAAGCTACAGCTTCGACAATCGCAACTGCAAAAATTAACTGGATGCTATACATCGGTGCTGTCACCGGCGCGGTAGTTACTGCGATAGGCGGTCTGTGGTACTTGTATGTCAATACAAAAGCAACGAAAGCAGATCATTAAGTTTTGGGTATAGGTGAGTTTGGCAGTTCCGCCGTTGGATAAATGCCAAGACACTCCATACTAATATTATTTCGGCGCATAGTGTCGCTTACTTCGGTGAGTTGGCGGTATGTGCCGAATGTCGTTACAAGGCAAATGGCATACACAAAAGGTTTCCCGATGATGGGGATTGAATGAATGGCTCCGCATGCCATGTCGTAGTCTCGAAGAATACCTAGAGCAGTACTCAAAGAAAAAGGATCACGATCGGCTTGGATGACAATCGTTGCCGTGAGTGCTCGGGGAGAAGTCTTGGTGGGAATGGTATAATGAGTAATGTCGTCAATAGAATGACGGTTTATGAAGATGTTTTTGCGTTCAATCGCCAAAAAACGTGTAAAATTTTGACGATCTGTTTCGATTCCTTCAGCAAGAATTTCTAAGTCGTAGAGTTCTGCTGCACCACGTGGAGCGATAACACCAGTTGTTGTAATATTGTGTTTGCGAATACGATCAGCACTGAGAGCGGTATCATCACTAACAACATGTTTCCAATGGGGATATTGCCCTAAAAATGCTTGACACTGCAGTAGAGCCATTGGATGCGATTCTACTGCTGATATTGTGTGAAGCGATGTACCACGCACAACCATGAAATTATGAACAATGCGGTGGATAATATCGCCTGAAATTTGCATCCCAAATTCACGGAGAAGCGAGTAATTGGGTAAAATTGCCCCGGCAATGGTGTTTTCTATCGCCATTAGACCCTTATCTGCCGTTCCGACTGCAACTGCTGTGCAAACATCACGAAAACTGACGCATTCTAATAAGGTTATGTCCTTACCATAAAAGCGATGTGCTGCTTCATCGTGAAAAGATCCACGAAAACCCTGAATTGCTACGAGCATACCAAAAAGGAAGATTTTTGAAAAGGTATCCAATCATAATTGATTGTCATGGTGTGGAAAAGTGCAAAATAATCTCTCGTACTATTAAAAAATTCATCAAATTTTTTCGAGGCGAATCCGTTTTTATCACTAACATTGCGTCCTTTTTCGAGGATTGCAGTGGGAATTGTTATGGTTGTATTCACAATAAATACGATCATTGTTACTACTAAAGGCATAAACATAAAATTCTATGGCTGATTTCGTCGCAAAATTTGCTCGTACTTCCGGCACACGTCCGCCGCAAACTGTCTCACTTGCAGAGATGGGTGGTAAAGTGCCGCCGCATTCGCTCGATGCAGAGATTGCCGTACTCGGTTCGATGATGCTTGATAAAAATGCTATGAATAAGGTCATGGAAATTATCATGCCCGAAGCCATGTACATCGAAAAAAATCGCATCATCTTTGAAGCAATTGTTGCAATGTCTGAACGCTCCATTACGGTTGATTTTATCTCGCTGAAGGAAGAATTGCTTCGCCACGGCAAGTTAGACCAAGTGGAAGTGTCATACTTGATGGACATCAATGCGAAAACGCCCTCTGCGGCGAATGTGGAGCAATACGCACGCATTGTGTTGGAGCATTATCTCAAACGCCAAATGATTCAAGCTGCAACGGTAATGTTGCGTAATTGTTATGATACCACAGTCGATGCTTTGGAAGAGATTGATCGAGCTGAGAGTTCGATCTTCGATATTGCTGAAAAACGTTTGCGCAAGTCGTATATCTCGATGGGGAATTTAACGCGGGAAACATTCAAAACAATTGTCGCTTTGCGCGAGCATGGGCAGAGTGATCTCGCAGGTGTACGCACCGGCTATCGCAAACTTGATGAAATGCTTGGTGGCTTGCAGAAATCTGATATGCTCATTATTGCTGCACGTCCATCAATGGGCAAAACTGCTTTTGCTATGTCGATTGCACGAAATGTTGCCGTTGAATCAAAAATTCCGGTAGCAGTTTTTTCATTAGAGATGGCAGCACAGCAATTAGCAATTCGTTTGCTCTCTGCCGAAGCACAAGTTAATGCACAAGCAATTCGTACCGGACAAATCAGCAACAATGA
>DHLT01000274.1:6309-9793 GCA_002405405.1 Ignavibacteria bacterium UBA4661
GCCGGACAAATCAGCAACAATGATTTGAAAAAACTGGCATCGAAAACCGGTGCGCTCTCGGATGCGCCGATTTTTATTGATGACAGTCCGGGTTTGACTGTAATGGAGCTTCGTGCAAAATGTCGTCGCTTTAAAGCAGAAAAAGATATCGGACTTGTTGTTGTCGATTATTTGCAATTCATGCACGGTCCCAAGGCAGAAAGCCGCGAACGAGAAATTTCCGTCATCTCTCGTTCGATTAAAATGCTTGCTAAAGAATTGAATATTCCCATTCTCGTACTATCACAGTTGAATCGTAGTGTGGAATCACGAAGCGATAAACGACCTATGCTTTCAGATTTGCGGGAATCGGGTTCGATTGAGCAAGATGCCGATGTGGTGATGTTTATTAATCGTCCTGAATTCTACGAAATTCAGAATTATGATGATGGAACTTCGACCGAAAACACAGCGGAAATCATTATTGGCAAACAGAGAAATGGTCCAGTAGGAACGGTACGCTTGGCATATTTGAAAGAGTATGCACGTTTTGAAAATCTTGCTTTTGGTGTTGAAGAGCCGCCTGATTATTCAAGTAATCCAGTATATGACGATGCTCCATTCTGATAATTGATACTTGTTTTTTTATTCGATGAGTTCTGCAGAAAACAAATTTTTACGCTCACATTTTTCTTTTTTTCATGTCGCAACGCACACAACTGTATAATGTTCATGTTCAAGCAGGTGCAAAAATCATTCCGTTTGGTGGCTTTGATATGCCTATGAATTATCCGAAAGGTATTATCGCCGAACACCATGCTGTGCGCAAGAGTTGTGGCATATTTGATGTATCACACATGGGGGAAGTTGAGGTACGTGGTACGGATGCCCTTGCATTTTTGCAAAAACTTACAGTGAATGATGTTGCCTTGCTCAAGCCGGGTAAAGCCCAATACTCAGCAATGTGCAAACCCGATGGCGGTATCGTTGACGATCTGCTCGTGTATCAATGTGAGCGCGATGGAGATGCGTATTATTTGCTTGTTATCAATGCAGCAAATATTACAAAAGATACTGCATGGATTCGTTCGCAAGCAGAGGGTTTTAACGTAGAGATTTCGGATGTCAGTGCGGAGTATAACTTGCTTGCAGTACAGGGACCGAAGTCTATTGAAATTCTTCAAACGCTCACTGACGTTAATCTTCACGATATTGCGTACTACCATCATACCTTTGGAGCATTGGCAGGGACAGATATGCTTCTGTCGCGAACAGGGTACACAGGCGAAATAGGATTTGAATTGTACTTTAAAGGTGATGAAGCAATTGCAACTCATGTATGGAATGCAATTCTTGCCGCAGGTGCAGAGCATGGTATCGAGCCGGTAGGTTTGGGCGCGCGCGATACTCTGCGTTTGGAAAAAGGTTTTTCGTTGTACGGTAATGACATTGATGAAACAACGCATACTATCGAAGCAGGCTTAGGATGGATCACCAAGCTCAATAAAAATGGTGGTACTGATTTTAATGGTCGCAGTGTTTTGGTTGCGGCAAAAGAACAAGTTGTACAACGTAAACTGGTCGGTTTTGTTGTACAGGCAGAGCGTATGATTCCACGTTCACACTTTGCCATTCATGCACCATCGGGTGAGAAAATCGGGGAAGTAACAAGCGGTGGTTTGTCGATTACGAGCAACAAAGCAATTGGCTTAGGATATGTTGAAACAGCATTTGCTGCAGTGGGTTCTGCTATTATGATTGACATTCGTGGAAAACATGTTCCCGCCGAAGTCGTGAAAGTTCCATTTGTGTAAACAAGCACAGATGGTTACCTCGTAGAAGTTTTACAAAAGCTCTGCGAAACCTCCTATATGTCAAGAGCCGCTTGAGTGGAGCGGCTCTTGAGCTTTTAAAATGATCGTATCTATGCTATTATTTTGTTTTCGTAAGTAGTTGAAGTGAGTGAATTACCATGCTGTATGGTGTTTCTTTCACTAATGATTTACACATATCGTACAGAGTAAGAGCAGCAACCGATGCACCCATAAGGGCTTCCATTTCTACGCCGGTTTGTGCAAGTGTTTGTACCGAACACTCCACAACAAAATCATTCTCTTCATCATGAATATCCACCGTGCAAGAGGTCAGTGTGAGTGTATGGCACAAAGGAATCAACGAACTGGTCTGCTTCGCTGCCATGATACCTGCAAGCACTGCGGTATGAATAACCGATCCTTTGCTGCTTGCAAATCCTTGCTCTCGTAAATATGTCATTGCGGCAGCAGGTAAAGAAATGCGTGATTGTGCTTTGGCAAAACGTGCCGATGCATCTTTGTTGGAAATATCAACCATTGTAGGTTGTTCTGTCTGTGAATGAAGATGTGTGAGGGTATGTGTCATGATGATGGGTAACAAGAAGTAAAATATCCTTATACAGTAAAAAACTCTTCAACGCTAACAGATCGATGAGCAATCTCTTGTAGAGAAACAGCTTTTTGCATTAAATTTTTCTGAACTTCTTTACGTGTATGTTCAGGCAATACCAATATCTCCGCCAAGCGAGTATGCGCCGGACTAAGAGGGATGGAACCATGTTGTAAGAGAACAGTTCCATGTTCGCCTTGCAAAAGCCGTTGCGCGCTACCAACAAGTTTTCTGCCATGCCATGACAACTCAAATTGTGCCGATCGCGCAAAGCATACTTCTGCCATAGTACTATGTCTGTACTCATGTGCAAACTCTGCATGAGAAGCAGAGAAAATAAGATGTTCGTGTTCCTCCTTAGGCAATAGAGAGCAGAGTAACAAACGTAGGAACTCATGCGACAAACGATATACCTCATGTTGATTCATCGTGGTCAGCGGCATAATCAGCGAATAGGTTAATTCATCGGCATGAAGTACTGCTTTGCCACCGGTAGGGCGACGTACAATGTCCCAGCCATATTTATCGCAGAGTGCATGATCGATTTCTTCTTCTCGTTGATGATAGCCGAGCGACACACACCATGGTGACCATGAGTACAAACGAAATGATGCTGAAGACTGTATGTCGTGGGTGAGCAATTCTGCGCGTTGGATGTCCCACTGCATATTCATTGCGCCGTTCTGGGGTGGATGCAATACAACATCAAATGCCATTGAGAATATGACCTGTAAGTATTCTTTGATGTTATCTCGTGATCGAGAAAAAAGTGGCGTAGTCTTTTTCATGAGCAACTACAATTGAAGAGGACATAGGTTGACAAACTCTGCCGATATAATGCTTGCAAGGTCTTGTGGCGCCAGCAAAACCTGCATACCGCGCATACCCGGACTGACGCTGATATAATCAAAAAGCTGAGCAGTTTCATCAATAAAAGTCGGGAAAGGTTTTTTCATACCAATTGGCGAACATCCTCCTCGAATATATCCTGTGAGTGGAAGTAATTCCTTTTGTGGAAGCATTGAGCAGGATTTATTGCCTGTTATCTTGGCAGTGTGTTTCATTTGTAATTCTTCATTGC
>DHLT01000274.1:9929-11568 GCA_002405405.1 Ignavibacteria bacterium UBA4661
GACAACAACAAAATAGGGCAGGGTATCACCGACAAGAACAAGTGTTTTAAAAACTTGTTCCGGTGGTAAATCAATTTTTTTTGCAACACTGATGGCATCTAATTCTTCCTCATTCCATTCATACTCTCGTAGGGAATAGGTAATTTTATGGGCATCAAGAATGCGGCAGGCATTGGTTTTAGGTGTTTTGCTCATATAAATTGTCGATAACACATAAAATATCTGAAAGACGTTTACGAATACAAAGACAAATGACATCTATTTATAAATTCTATGGAACGCAATCTACTACACAACATGAGTAATCTTGAAGGTAAACCTATTGCCGTTGTCTTATTGAGTGGAGGAATGGACTCAACCGTCTCCGTGGCAATCGCCCGTGATATGGGGTACGAGGTTGCGGCACTCCACACGAACTATGGACAGAGAACAGAACAACGTGAACTGAAAGCATATCATGACGTGTGCGATTACTATGGCATTACAAAACGATTGATTGTGGATATCACGCATCTGGCACAAATCGGTGGTAGTAGTTTGACTGATGCAGCTATCGCTGTCAGTAAAGCTGATTTATCATCAACAGACATCCCAAGCAGTTATGTTCCTTTTCGTAATGCTAATATTCTCGCGATTGCTACGAGTTGGGCAGAAGTCCTTGGCGCAGAAGCGCTTGTCATTGGAGCCGTAGAAGAAGACGGAAGCGGTTATCCCGACTGTCGCCGAGAGTTTTTTGATATGTATGAGCGCATGATTACACTTGGCACAAAACCCGATACGCATATCCGCATTCTTACGCCGGTGATTGCAATGAGCAAGCAAGACATTGTCGAAAAAGGGTTGCAACTTTCCGCACCACTTCATGCCTCATGGAGTTGCTATCAAGGGGGCGAGCTTGCGTGTGGCGTATGCGACTCTTGTGCATTACGACTGCGTGGTTTTGAGAGGGCAGGTGTTGAAGACCCAATTCCTTATGCTCTCCGCCCGAAGTATAATGTGTAAAGTCCATACATCGTAAGTAAACCTATAATGTGTGATTCTGTAACCATGTACGAACACTCTTGACTACTCCTGCAATGCACTGCTCTTCAAAGGGCGATTGCAAATGTGCTTCCTTGACGATTTGCAAGAATGTCATACTTCCACCAACTTCGCAAATACGCAGATAGTCTTGCAGAGCAATTGTATGATTTGATACTTCAGAAGATTGCAGGCGCGCCCAAAATTGTAAGGCACACAACTGTGCAAGAGCATAATCGATGTAATAAAACGGATATTGATGAATGTGCAACTGTAATTGCCACACACCACCTTGCTCCGCATAAGGAATATCCTCATAGACTCGCCAAGGCAAATATGCGCGCTCAATAGATTGCCATAGAGTTTTTCGTTCTGTAGGGGACATCGTTGGATTGGCATAGATATGATGCTGAAATTCATCGACAGCACAACCATATGGCATAAACATAATAGCATGTTCTAAGTGAGCGCGATAGAACTTTTCAGTGGTATCATGGAAAAAATGGTTCATCCAAGGCCATGTAAAAAATTCCATGCTCATGGAATGAATTTCTGCGGCTTCATAAGAGGGCCAGCGATATTCAAGTTGTTTATGTTTACTACTCAAGAAGCTTTGTAA
>DHLT01000327.1:0-5796 GCA_002405405.1 Ignavibacteria bacterium UBA4661
CTTGAAGAACTCGTTGATTCTTTTGTTTTCACCCGCTTCGAACCGGCAGGTATCGTCGAAGGACATGAGTCGATTAAAAACTCTACCTCTAATTTGGATTATGTATTCCGCTCGATTGGCTATGACAATCAAAAAAGCACAGACTTTGTGCATGTCACGGCTGTTGATGAGCTCAAAACATCAGTTATCAGCAATTCTGATGACATCAACGATAATGAAATGTCGATGATGATGAAATCAGATACACCTGAATTGACACCGACTGTTACAACCGTAACAAAAGCAGTTGCTGTTACTAATGGTAAAACAGCAAGGGTCAAAGAGGCAAAAGCTAAAGGGTATACAGGCGAACAGTGCGGTAATTGTGGTTCCATGCGCGTAAAACGTAATGGTTCCTGCACCGTGTGCGATGATTGCGGCACAACCACAGGTTGCTCATAACCGCTCTACAGCGCGTCGCTACAAGAGACAAGGCGGATTCTCTTGATCGAGAATCCGCCTTTTTATTGTTAGGTTCTTACTTCCATTCTGTATGCAACGACACTCTATCTATGCAAACCGCCCAAGAAAATATTCACATCGTGCAAGAACGTGTTCTTTACCAAGTGTTTCAAGTGTTTCAAAAACACCTGCACCTACCTGTTTACCCGTGGTCATCAAACGCAGTACATTCGCAAAGACACCCATTTTGACACCGCTTTCTTTGGCGTATTCCTTGACAATGCCATTCAAGGTCGTATGATCGAATGACTCGGCATGACGGAATTTTTCGATGATCTTGGGAATGTGTTGTTTGGCTTCATCTGTCCAGAATTTTGCTTTGTATTCTTCATCAAATTCAGTCGGCTGTTGAAACATATAGGTTGCAAATGGTAGAAGCTCATTTACCTTGTGAACACGCTCGCGCACAAGAGTAATCACTTGCTCCAAATATGCCTTATTGTCGGTCAGTCCCTTTTCACAAGCTTCATCGATAAGTGCATCAGCGAGCTCGGCAGAAGGCTTCAGCCGCAGATATTCGTTATTCATCCAATCAAGCTTTTGAATATCAAAGACAGCCCCTGCTTTGTTCACTTTTTCGAGGCGGAATGTTTCGATCATTTCTGCCATCGAAAAAATCTCACGATCTGATGTCGGATTCCAACCCAAGAGTGGAACAAAGTTGACCAATGCCTCTTTGAAGTATCCTTTGTCGCGGTAGTCCTCAACGGCAACATCACCTTGACGCTTTGAGAGCTTCGATTTATCAGGATTCAAGAGCAGAGGCAAGTGCGCAAAAGCAGGACGCTCCCAACCAAACGCATCATACATGAGTGCATGCTTTGGTGTAGAGGGCAACCACTCTTCTCCACGAATTACATGCGTAATCTGCATGAAATGATCATCGACGACATTCGCTAAGTGATAAGTAGGAAAGCCATCCGATTTCAGTAAAATTTGATCATCGACATCGCGCGCAGGAACAACAATCTCACCCCGTACAAGATCCGAGAATTTAATTTCGCCCGCGAGCGGCACTTTCAAACGTATCACATGCGGTGCATTGTCCGCCATAAGTCGCGCAGTTTCAGCTTCGCCGAGCGTGTATTGATTGCGCATAGTTGTGCGGTCATAGCGTGGAGCAATCCCCGCCTTTTGCTGACGCTCGCGCATGGCATCGAGTTCTTCGGGTGTGTCGAAAGCATAATATGCGTGCCCCTTATGAAGCAATTCCATACCATACTGACGATACATGTCAAAGCGTTCAGACTGCGTATATGGTCCGTATTCGCCACCAACTTCAGGACTTTCATCGAATTCAATACCTGCCCAACGCAAGGAACGAATGAGATTTTCTACCGCCCCTTCGACAAAGCGTGTACGGTCGGTATCTTCAATACGAAGAATACATTTTCCACCATGATGCTTAGCAAAAAGATAGTTGTAGAGAGCCGTACGTAAACCACCAACATGTAAATAGCCGGTGGGCGAAGGCGCAAATCGAACGCGAACTGACATGAATCTATATCCTAAAAATGATCGAGAAAAAATTATGTTGTGTGTCTATCCTGTCTTATAGAGAGCATTATCGCAATGTTTGTTCTACTTCGGCATAGGTATTTTCCGTTTCGTGGACACGCACACGCACAGAACGGAGATTGGCAAATTCTGCCAAGAGCGGAGCAATTTCCTGCACGATGTACCACGCGATATTCTCAGCAGTTGAGGGCATATCGATATAATTCACCTTCATCGGATGCATACGAAAAAATTCTACCATAATGGTATCATTGGTATCGCATAAAAAGGAGTGATCTAATCGTTCAATAATCGGCTTAATAATGCGCTTCATATCGTAGTAGTCTAAGACCATGCCATGTGCATCATTAGTACCGACAATCTCCACGCGTGCCCGATATGAATGTCCGTGCAAGTTTTTGCATAGCCCATTGTGAAAAGGCAGACGATGCGCCATTTCCCACCGAAAGTCTTTAGCAATACGTGTTTCGTGTGCTCCGTACATAGAATTGTTTTCTGTCATACTTGTACCATGATGAGTCTTGTGTTAGACGAGATCTTCATCATCAGCAAAATCAATGGGTTTCATGTATTCTGCTGTAATAACGGAACGAATGCCACCGCGTACACCCCATTCTGTAACCACTTCCATTTCAAAAGGATCGCACACTGCTACCAAATCATCAAGAATTTTATTTGTTACTGCTTCGTAAAAAATCCCCTGATTACGGAATTCCAAAAAGTAATATTTGAGCGACTTCAATTCAATGCAGAGTTGATCCGGTACATAACTCACAGTAACCACACCGAAATCCGGCAACCCTGTTTTTGGGCAAACCGATGTAAATTCTTCATTGACATGGGTAATCGTATAGAGCCGACCCGGATTCGGATTTGCAAAGTTTTCAAGGATTGTTGCTTCGCCTTTCATACCTGCTGTTTTGCTGAGTACAACTCCGCTTGCTGTTTTTTCTTTGGTAGGAATTTGCTTAGTTGCCCCTGTTTTTTTTGCACCGACTTTTGCCGATGATGTTGTTTTTGTTGCCGTTGCTTTTTTTGCCATAGCAGTTGTTCAAGGAAAATAAATAAGAAAAGAAAGCGATACAGAATGACAGTACGCATTGCCTGCTTCGTATCGCTTACGTATTACAATAGCAAAAATACCATTTTGAATCATGTCATATTGCAGAATTACCGAACGATGACAAAAGGTATGGAACGGACTGTTGAAGCATAATACAGCCGTGCAATGTAGGCACCATCAGTTACACGGTTGCCCTGTACATCACGAAGATTCCATCGGAACTCCCGAAGATTGGGCATTGCTTCAGATGAATAAACTTCTTTACCCTGCATGTTGACAATTGAAATATGCAGCGCTGAAGAATGATCTTTTTTCATAGCATACCGCAGGACCATTTCTTCGCCAACAATTGGATTAGGTGCAATACCGTCAATCTCCACACTTGGTGTAATCGGTACAATAGGACTACTATACTCGAGTGCTCGCACTACCAGCATAATGTCAGGGTTTACAAGAACGGTATTCGGTACTTTGCTATTGGGAAGACGGGGTGGCTGAATAGTAAGGAAATTGCGATTGATAAGGGTATCGGCAATACTCCACTGATTCGTACTCGGTGACCACCACTGTACAGTAACAAATGTTGCTTTGATGGAAGGAAAATCCACACGAATAGGTTCAGGCTTCGGTACATAGCATACAAGTAGCTCATTGTCATTGCGTATCATTGACCAGACACGTGCTTGAGGATCGCCCGGCACGCGGCCATTGCGATATTGCACTTGTGTATAAGGCGACATGCGATACCATGGTAATGCCACCATAAAACTCTTGAGATATGCCATCTGTGTTGAGCCAATAAAATTCCACGCACTATCCACAGTAAAACGCGGTTGGTGCGAGCCGGGTATTTCGCGGGTATTCCACTGCCATATACCATTACCTCCATACGTGATACCTGCTTGCGCACCGGAGAACATACTCTCATAGCTTGCTCGGCGTACATGCTCGGGTCGAATCCGAAAAGTATTACGAAAAACCGTATCGCCCGGCTCCCACAGATTATTAAAAATATCCTCATACACTGCTTCACCATTGAGATTAGGCTTCGTCGGTGTCAATGCTGCTCCACGCATACCCGCTTCCCATGTGTAACGCTCTTCAGCTACATGCGAAGACTGATACATGTTGAAATCGAGCCAGTCCGTTGTTTGCGGGAAATAATCAAACGATGCCGACCATGCAAGAGGATGAATAGTCGAAATATGTCGCCGTCCGCTTGATTGATGGATCGTTCGTGCAAAGGTATTCCAAAACTCTTTTTGAGCGGGTGTTGTATAACTATTATCACCCGCCATAATCCATGCCACATGATTGCCTGCATAACGTGCACCAATGTATCGTGCCGCATTCAATGACTGCTCACGATTGAGTTGGTTACTTACCCATATCGAAGGATGCAATTCATTCATGTATGCCCACAATGGCACCAACACAGCAACCATACCACTGTCATTTGCCATCTGTACCAAGGTGTCGAGATACTGAAAATAACGCGGATTCAATCGCAGGTAATTATTGTCAAGAAAGTATGGTTCATTATTACGATTGATAACACCAACGCCCCGTGTGAACACTTGATGCGACATACACACAATTTGTAATGCCGTAAAGCCTTTACGTTTACGGTCACTGATATATGACTTCATCTCAGCAAGGCGTGACTTCCACACGATTTCCCATGCCGTGTCGGCAAGCCAAAAGAAGGGTTCGCCATTTTCGTGTGCAAAAAAACGTGGGTTATCAGCAATTCCAAGATTACCATTGCGATAGAGCGGATTAGGATGTTGCGACTGCGCCGGTTCAATTGTCAAAGTACCTTGTTGGTTGTGCAATCCTCTATCCGTGGTGTCTTGTGCAATCGTACGATATGTCCATACACCGCTTCGCATGGGCAGGAATCGACTGGCATATTCCTGCCCCCCATTCCAAAAACATTCTGCCATGAATGTTATACCGGTTGTATGCGTGTACTCGCATACGACCCGTACATCACGAATTGGTTCGACAGCTTTTTTTTGTGCTATGAATTTCAGCATTACGGATTGATACTGAACACCGGAGAATGAAGTGGTAGTTTGTGCCGACATCGACATACAAACAAATACACTTACATAAACAACCCACAGTAACGCTACTGTACGGAGAGTCATCATATTATATGGAAAAAGTCTTATCACAGCAAGGTGCTTTGTGATATCAATTCTACGACAAGAGCATGACAAAAGATTGTTATTCATTGTGTACGAATACTTTATTTAGCCCCTGAATACACATCATGACAGTATGAGTACTTGTCATCTTTCCCTTGCAATTTTTTGCTCCAACATGCCGAAAATACGAGGTTTCCATTAATTAGCTGATTGTTTATTTCTTATCGATGAAATCTGAAAAATTTATATTCTCTGATTTCTCATCGTACTATTTCTTCATGATTGCATATATCAATTTGTGTTCCCCTACACGATCTATTATCTTTGCTGCACTAATCTTCGTTTTCTTGATGTGTATTCCACATCTTTCTCTGTATTCAAGGCTCTATGACACCGAACGAGATTCAAGCAGACATTATCGATGAATTTGCCTTCCTTGGCGATTGGGAAGAAAAGTATCGCCATATCATTCAAACCGGTAAAGAATTGACTTCCTATCCTGCAGAATATCGTACGCCGGACTATCGTATACGTGGCTGCCAATCGCAAGTATGGCTCTAT
>DHLT01000327.1:5917-11943 GCA_002405405.1 Ignavibacteria bacterium UBA4661
CTCTATCCCACATGGAATGAAGAGAATCGAACGCTTCACTTCTCTGCCGATAGCGATGCTGCTATTGTTAAGGGCTTAATTGCTTTGCTCTTACGCGTTTACTCCGATCAAACACCGGCGCTCATCCTTGCTACCGAGCCACACTTCATGAAGGAGATTGGGTTAGATTCCCATCTTTCGCAGAATCGTACTAATGGCTTTGCTTCCATGGTTAAACAGATTAAAGTCTATGCCCTCGCGTATCATGCAAAATATGAAGAACAGCAAGCATGATTAAATAAACCGTTCTCCATGAGTTTCTTTCAAAACGCCTACAACCTTTTTGACATCCTGCACACGTGATTTAGGGCAGACAAGAATACCATCGGCTGTTGCAACGACTACGATATCTTCCATACCGATGACACCCACAGACATGGTATTAATGCTTGCATCATTGATAACAATACAATTTTTAGAATCAAGAAGAACAGCATCACCAATGCACACATTATGCTGTTCGTCAGCACCAAAAGAACGTTCGAGTGCATCATACGAACCGATATCATCCCAATCGAACTCTGCTGTAATCATAGCAACATTGTCAGCGCGTTCCATCAACCCGTAATCAATCGAAATGTCAGGGAAATGATTGAAGACCGCATCAATACTTGGTGCAGCTCCACGAAAAACAACATGGGTCTGTCCATGCAATTGTGCACGTAGTGTATCCACCTTCACACCGACTTCCGGCAAGCATTCCGTCAAGCCCCGCATCACCGTATCCAATCGCCAAATAAACATCCCGCTATTCCAATAGTAATGCCCATCTGCTACGAATGCTTTAGCAGTTTCTTCATTGGGTTTTTCATGAAAGGATGCTACCGGACGCACAGCAATGGCGCCTGTTTGTACGCCACTGCTCACGGCTTTAATGTATCCAAATCCGGTTGCCGGACGTGTTGGTTTTAAACCAAATGTTACAAGATCGGGTGCGTGTTCAACATGATCAAATGCCGTTGCCACTGCTGTACGAAAGACTTCTGCATTTGCAATGTGCGAGTCAGCGGTCAGCACTGCCATAGCAATTTGATCGGGTGTATGCGTTGCCGAATATCGCTCGGCAATAAATGCAACTGCCAATGCGATGCATGGTGCTGTATTGCGTTTGGCTGGTTCGGCAATGATATTTTCCGCAGGCAATTCAGGCAATGCCGAACGCATGACAGGCTGTAATAATTCACTTGTCACAATAAAAATGTGTTCATGCGGCACAAGCGGCGCAATGCGTTCAATAGCTTGCTCCAGCATGGTTTTATCGGGTGCAGTCAGCTTGAGTAATTGTTTAGGTTTTGTTCTTCGTGATAGGGGCCAGAAACGTTCACCACTGCCACCTGCCATGATAAGGACTGTTTTAAGCATATAATCGTATCAAAAGAGAAAAAAAGAAATTGATGATATTTCTCGAAGAGAGTTCTCGTGCTAGGGGACAAATATCGCAAAAATCGCGCAAGACCCGCGACAAATGGTATTTTTGCGCCTTGTTTTTCTTTGATATGCTTGCCAAAATACTGTACAAGCAGTATGTCTCGGCTTCTTTTTTCAGCAAAGGTTATATTTCGTGGCACATCACTCTTCTCGCTCATTTCAACAAACAGAA
This sequence comes from Ignavibacteria bacterium UBA4661, assembly GCA_002405405.1. Lineage (GTDB taxonomy): Bacteria > Bacteroidota > Ignavibacteria > Kapaibacteriales > UBA4661 > UBA4661. The sequence continues at coordinate 7,557 of DHLT01000327.1, forward strand.
TCGATTTCTTATCGTAAAACCGTGCTTTCAAGCGGTGTACGGGTGATTTCAGAATATATTCCTACTGCACAATCATTCTCTTTGGGTGTGTGGGCGGAGGTTGGCTCTCGCCATGAACGTCCCCGCGAACATGGCGCAGCACACTTTTTGGAACATATTGTTTTTCGCGGCACACCAACACGCTCTGCAAAGCGCATTGCAACAGAGTTAGAATCCTTGGGTGCTTATCTCAATGCCTTCACAACCAAAGATCATATTTGCCTATATGTGCGCGCACTGACACGACACTTTGAGAAGTCACTTGCAGTGCTTGCTGATGTTGCACAGAACCCTCTCTTTGCTCCGCGTGATCTTGAAAAAGAACGTGCTGTCATTCTCGAAGAAATGCGTTCGCTCGAAGACGAACCTGAAGAAGAAGTTGCCGACTTGCTCGATTTATCACTTTTTGGTGCGCATCCGCTCGCTCATCCGATTAGTGGCACACCGGAGAGTGTGAGTGCTATCACACGCGAAGATTTACAGGCATTCCATAAGCGTTTTTTTCATCCGAAAAATCTTGTTGTTGCCATTGCGGGCAATATCGACCATAATACTGCCTGCATCCTTGCAGAATCACTCTTTGCACGCCGCACCGAACGTTTTCGCAAGCGCAGCATTATTCCCCCAACCATCATGCCACCACAGTATCAAGAAATTACCCGTGCCGTTCAGCAAGCGCACATTCACTGGGGTATTGCATTTCCTGAGCTTGGTGATAAAGACTACTACACACTGTCGATTATCAACATGCTCTTTGGTGATGGCATGAGTTCGCGGCTCAACCAAACTATTCGAGAAAAGCACAGCTTAGCTTATACTGTATATTCCGCTATTGGTGACATGACCGATGCCACAACGATCACACTCTATGCTGCAACAGAAGCTAAAAATCGTACCAAAACAGAGCAACTCCTTCGTCATGAAATCGATAAGCTAGTAAACCATGCTATCAGTAAAGCTGAGTTTCAACGAGCAAAAGAACAGTTAAAATCGAACATTATCATCGGTTTGGAAAGCTTATCAGGACGTATGAATATGTTGGAAAAGAGTGAATTCTACTTAGGGCGGTATGAATCTGCCGAAGAAAAACTCGCATGGATTGACAGCATTTCTCTTGCCGAAACAAACACCTTTGCCCATGAACGACTTGGCATTGAGCATTGGCACACTGCCGTCATTGTACCGGAAGACTAGAAAAACATCCTGATTTATTGTTTATCATTTCTGTCGTATTACGCTTTCCCCAAAGCATTGGAATAAGCACTCATCATTTTTGCAATAGCAATCACCACAGAGGAAGGTAAATTTTTCACGATAGCGAGTCGTACTTTCCACCCAAGATCAGCATATTCCTGTGGTTCGCGTACATGAGTAACTTTCTCTTTAAGGACATCTGCCGACAATCGCTCTGCGTCTTCAGCATTGGCATAAATAAGCGTGTTGTACTTGTACCATGGACGTATGTCGTTGTTGTTTGCAACTTGCCTGCGGATATAGTCATAGCACTGATATCCCCGACTTTCAAACTTCTCTTTCCAGTAGCGAAGCGGCTGTTCATTGACATGGTATTCCCCACCCTGCCCCTGCACTGCGGCGGAGAAAACAATCACATCGCTTAGCCCTACAAGATTGTCAATAAAGATATCGGCACTCGATGCTTGAATATGCTCTGCTACTTCTAAAGATATTGCAAGGTCATATTTTTTCGAAAGAACAAGTGGTTGCGACAAATCATGTTCGATAAATTCATGAGCATCAACAAGAAGATTGTTTTTATCTACATAGCTACCATCAACGCCCACAATCTCTGTAGCACCATATTCGCGGAACACCGTTAGCCATGCACCTCTGCCACACCCCACATCAGCAACAGTTTTGAATGCAATGTTATTTTTTATCAAGGGAAGAAAAGTTCGTGCAGATGCAATCGCACCCTGCTCGATATAATTGAAAAATGTATTGCTATAGACGTGCATATAGGAACATGAAAATGTGGAAACTTGTAAATATCTTATACCTCAATATAAAGCCCCTGCACGTATACGATGTACAGGGGCTTTGTTACGTTGTATTGAAACGATTCGATTATTGCCCAATGAGTGCTTTATACGCTGTAGCATCCATAAGAGCATCAACTTCGGCAGGATTTGAAAGTACAATCTTCACCAACCATCCCTCACCGTAAGGATCATTATTAATTTTTTCAGGAGTATCATTCAAATCAGAATTGACCTCAATGATTTTTCCCGATGCCGGTGCATATAAATCGGCAACTGTTTTGACTGCTTCAATCGTGCCGAAAACCTCACCGGCAGTAATATCTTTGCTACTATCGTTAATATCCAGATATACGATATCACCAAGCTCACTTTGAGCATGGTCGGTAATACCGATATATGCTTCATTACCCACAATACGCATCCATTCGTGCTCTTTGGTATATTTCAAATTATCCGGGAAAATCATTGTGCATCCTTTGTAAAAAGTGAAGAAATAATCATCATGAATGACATCATTGTATTCTTGTACTACTTGTATGCAGTAGAATAACTGCAATTTACTTCGCGCTTGCTTTAATCACCGAAAAATTATTCCGCAACACAGGAATAAGTTCATTAACAAGCGGTGTGCGTAAATGATTAATCGTGGCTAAAAACACTTCGCCAAGCTGTACACACTCTCCGACATCATCGCCCAACGATTTTGCTGTAACAGCTTTTGTGGTAAAGCTTTCACCATTACTGAGCGTAATTCGCAAGGCAATTTTTGCTTCAATTTTTGGTTGGAAACGATACACCTGCCCGCCTGCCAAGCCACCACTACCACCGGTACTGATCCCGAAACCTATTCCATTGCGCGAGGACGCCGCCGAATGAAATGTTACTCCTGTTTTGATAGTTTCCGGTTCAATAAGGGGTTCGATAATTGCGTCGTATTTTGCTTGATCTCGAATATTCTGTGCAGGCATGATATTGCTGTACGCAATCTTCTTAACGACATCGCCGAGTGCAATACGCAATGCAGCTGTATAGACAGGACCCACACTCAACATCAATCGTGAGCCGGCGCAATAGCCCTTGCCTTCTTCTTCGACAATATAGGGTACTTCACGTAGGGCAATTTCCTGAGGTATATACAACAACACTGATATATTCAGCAGTGAGTCAATCTGCTGCTGTGTCGCCGCTCTTCCAATACCATTTGACTTACTCCTATGATGTGCACTTACCATGCCTGTGCTGGCTATCAGCACGACACAACTCACAAGCAATAAGGATCGATAGATTAATACAACAGACGCTATGATTGACTTCATGGCAATGCTCCTTGAGACTACCCAACCATTACTTGGGCGATACTTTAAGTGAAGAAAGTTCATTCGACTGTTCCAAACGCTCACGAATAGCAGCAATAATCATCGGCTTCATTGCTTCTGCATTTTCTTGAATCGCTTGCAAAACATTTGCACATTCGCCGAGCCGCTCTGTATCGACTTTGATGGTGATCGAGGGTAGTTCCAATGGTTGCCGCTGTGCTGTGTACACCCGTAAAGCAAATGTCAGCATTCCTTTTGTTTTAATCGCAAGCTGTACACCATCATTGTTGTGAATGATGGGTTGATCACGTTGCAGACCTACTAGATTGATATTGCTATTGACCACGCCAACACTCTCATCAAACTTCGTGGTAAATTTTTCCTCTAAAATCTCACACTCTATAACCATATCAAACTTACGTGAGAGCTTCATCTCAGTTGAGGCAGAGCTGACAATATCCACACGACGAACCAAAGTTTTTATAGCTGTACGCAGTGCCTGAGCATACACCACGCCGGTATTCACAAGTACACGCGTACCACCACACAATGTTGTTTCTCGAGCACCATTAAACGTATCGAATGTTTTAGCTACCTCATGAGGGTATATATGCTTTTGCATCTCACCAGAAACAACAAGTAATGCATGAACCGGAAATACGACTTGTTGCGACACACTGCTTCCTGCCGGCTGTATCGAGGACTGGGCTTTGACAGAGACCATCGCAATACAGAAAAATAAAGCTATGCTCCATGCTCTTCGTCCATGTCCCTTGGTTTGATTGGTCATATAACACCTGAAAATATCGAGAACATTTATCTACTGCATACAGAGTAAGTTACCGAAAATCGATCTGTACAGCAAAAAACGAAAACGATACTTTCTTACTTCTGCTTGTATTGATTTTCAGGGATATTTCTTGTAAGTTTTATCCAAGAGTTCTATTCAAGCCATTGTTTCGTGCTATCACTTGTAAGGTTGGCTCAATCACAATGCTCTTCTTAACCTTTTATCAAGGAGTATGTCATGCC
>DHLT01000327.1:12047-15026 GCA_002405405.1 Ignavibacteria bacterium UBA4661
CCATGTCATGCCAATCGCAAACAGAACCACTGCAAAAAAGGTCATCAAAAAAAAGCTGTAGACAACAAAGCAGCAACTAAAAAAGCGGCGAAAAAGACAGCAGGACAACAAAAGACCAACAAAACCCAACAGACAGCACTCTCAGTGGAAACATTTCTCGCAGGGCTTGCCTCTCCTCAGCAGCGTGAAGATGCGCAAGCACTCATGAGCATAATGAGCAGCATTAGCGGTCTGCCGCCAGCAATGTGGGGTACAAGTATCATCGGCTTTGGTACACATCATTACGTGTATGAGTCCGGACGTGAGGGCGATACACCCATCATTGCCTTTTCACCGCGCAAAACATCGCTGGTACTCTATCTAAAAATGTATCGAGAACAAGACACCTTCGATTGGGCAACACTCTTTGCATCACTCGGCAAACATAAACAAGGCAAAGGATGTTTGTATATCAGAACTCTTGCCGATGTTGACATTAACATTCTCCACAAGATTATTGCACAATCGTACGATGACATCAGAGCAAAAGAGAAGAAATAGACACATAAGCTATTGCTTTTTCAGTCGAAGATGCTGCCGCAACATTACCCAATGCGACAACGCGACAATCGGCATCACAACTATGATTTGGTATATCGTACCACAAGCGCAAATTGTCATGAAACACTTTAGAGTCTTCTCATTATCATGTTCTCCATGACAATCGTACAGTTTTTAGAGTTGTAAAATATATCCAACGAAAGCTTCACCTCTTGTCATACCGTTCTGCAATGTCTTGCAAGAGTGTTGTTATATCCACTATATTCTCTTCACCCTGCACTATGAAAATTCTTCTTGTTGAAGACGATCGCAAAGTTGCCTCGTTTATTGCGCAAGGTTTGCGTGAAGCTAGCTATCTTGTTGATACTGCCGACGATGGTATCTATGGCGAAACCCTTGCAAATCAAAACGACTATGACCTAGCAATTCTTGATGTGATGATCCCTAAAAAAAGCGGCTACGCGCTCTGCAAGCACTTGCGAATGCAGTACCCAACCCTACCGATTCTTCTTCTGACTGCTCTTGATTCTACCGATGATAAAATACAGGGCTTTGATATGGGTGCTGACGATTATCTACCCAAGCCCTTTGAATTTCGAGAATTACTTGTACGAGTACGCGCCCTGCTTCGCAGAAATGGTACCAATAACTCTTCTTCACATAATGTACTCACACTTTCTGACCTGACACTGGATCGCAAAGCACGTATCGCAACACGCGGTTCCACGCGCATTACACTCACTGCCAAAGAATATGCTCTTCTTGAATACTTGCTTCTTCATGCAGGTCAGGTTCTCTCTAAAACACAAATTTCCGAACATGTATGGGATTCTTCTTTCGACTCAGGAAGCAATACGGTCGAGGTATATATCAATTTTCTTCGCCGTAAAATTGATAAGGACTTTCCAACAAAACTCATTCATACGCAAGTGGGCATGGGCTATGTGATGAAAGATATTTCCGCATGACAGCATGGACTACGTATGACAATTCATCAACGACTTTCAATTCTGTTTACCATAGTTGTCGGGTTCTTGCTTGGCTTAACAGCTCTTATTGTCTATCTATCTTCTTCAATTCAACGCGAAGACCGTTTTATTCAGGAATTACGCAATCGCGCTATTACGGTTGCCGATGTCGTCTTACGCTCGGATGAATTTTCCGAACAAGAACTGCGGACAATTCGCGCTCGATTTCGGAATACACTGCCCTATGAATTTGTCGGTATTTTTACACCAAACTTTCAGCCGGTTTTTACAACAACGTGGTACTCGGAAACAGAGATAATTCGCAGTTTTGACAATACCGAACTTCGGACTGCTCTCTTAGCCACCAAACGTATGCAACAAGTGAACAATCGTGATACTCAGTCAGTGTGGGTACATTTTGTCGACGAAGGACATGATTACATCCTCATCGCAAAAGCATACGATGAATTGGGTTTTCAGCACTTGCAAAATCTTGGAACGATTCTTTTAAGCGTTGTTTTGCTTTCGCTTTTGGGTGTATATGGCATAGGATGGTGGTTTGCAGGAAAGGCATTGGCACCGGTGGAACAGATGATTTCTGAGGCAGACACAATCTCGGTACGCAACCTTTCGCAACGCCTGAGCGAAGGTAATGGTAAAGATGAATTATCTCACTTTGCGCGAACTTTCAACCAACTCTTTGCACGACTCGATCACGCTTTTCATTCACAAAAGCTCTTTGTTGCCAACAGTTCGCACGAACTCCGTACTCCGCTGACAAGTATGATTGGCACAGTAGATATTGCTCTCTCGCTTGACCGCACAGAAGATGAATATCGTAAGACTTTATACTCGATTCGCGATGATATGGAACGGCTCAAAGGCTTAGTGAGTAATCTTTTGCTCTTCTCTAAAGCAGAGGCAGAACTTGCAGAACTCCCTCGCACTGAAGTATACCTAGATCATATCGTGTACCGAGCAGTTGAGGATATTACGTATCGCTATCCGACACGCAACATACATGTTACACTACTCACGAATCACCATGCTACACAAGATGCCGATACCACATGGCGTCTGATAGGTCATGAGGATTTACTTTTCATCGCTGTGCTCAATATTCTTGATAATGCTTGCAAATACTCTCAGCCTGATACATCTATTTTCGTAGAATTATCTGCAACGAGTGATGCCTTGTCTTGTACCATCCGCGATCATGGCATGGGTATCAGCGAGAAACATATTGCACTCCTGACACAGCCATTTTATCGTATTGAGGAGCAACGCTCAGTACAAGGCAGTGGTATTGGGCTGGCATTAGTGCATACGATTATCCTCGCGCATCATGGCACACTCACCATTGAAAGCACCACGGCATCGCAGACGCAACCAACCCCACAGAGCGACTATGGAACAACCGTGTGCATCACACTGCCCTATGGCATGACTTAGCGAAGATGACTCTCTCCGC
>DHLT01000091.1:0-129 GCA_002405405.1 Ignavibacteria bacterium UBA4661
TTTCGGAACAAGTATTGCAAGTGGAACAACAACGACGCAAACAGTGAATATGAGTTTTGGGAATATTGCAAGTGGAGAGCGTGTAACATATGCGTTGTCAGGGACGAATAGCAGCAGTTTCAGCTTAGG
>DHLT01000091.1:481-912 GCA_002405405.1 Ignavibacteria bacterium UBA4661
GTGTGATAGCACCGCCGGTGGTAGTTGTAACGACATTGAGTGTCAGTCCGACAGTAGTAAACTTTGGTACAATAGAATTGCAGAATGGTGCTGTAACAACTACGCTGAGTTTGAGCTTTGCCAATGTAGGTGCTGGTGAAGTCGTAAACTATGTTCTTTCAGGCACACAAGCAGGGAGCTATACTCTCAACACAAGTGGTTTCACTACAAGTAGCCAACAAGCAACATTATCGACGAGTATTACTCTAACTCTTACCCCAGGGGGTATTGGTACATCATCGGCGACATTAACTATTCAAACACGAAGTAACAGTACGAACAGTTCGATTACATTTACTGCTTTGGTGCGTGATTCTCGTTTTGTACCCACGGTAACTTCATTGGCATCGGGTAATTCAGCAGTTACATCGTTAACACAAGGCAGTACGCTG
>DHLT01000091.1:1026-2586 GCA_002405405.1 Ignavibacteria bacterium UBA4661
TAACACAAGGCAGTACGCTGACGATCATCGGCACGCAATTAAATACTGTGCAGGAAGTTCGTTTCTTCGGTGAGAACGGTGTACTTGCGCAAGTAACATCAACAACGGGAAGCGAACGTTTAACAGTAATTGTACCATCGACAACAACAGGTACGGGACAGATCTTTATTCGGAATGTGTTTGGTACAGTGCTTACGTCAAGTTTTACTATTCTTGCGCCTCCAATTGTAACAGGAATATCTGCTACAAGGATTCGCAGTGGTAATTTATTCACTATTAACGGTACGGGTCTGGGAAGTGCTTCAGAAGTACGTTTCTTTGGCGCAAGCGGTACAGTAGGGCAAATTATATCGAATTCTGCCACACAAATTATTGTTACAGTACCTGGTCTGGCTGATAGTAGAGGTCGCGTCTTTGTACGTACACCGAATGGTACTACTTTGACTGACACAGTCGAAGTGTTTGGTATTCCTGTGATTAATGGAGTTTCAGCGCAGGTAGTAGCTGAGGGCAGTCTATTTACGATGACAGGTTTCAATTTAGATTCACTCACAGAGGTACGCTTCTTTGGGCGAGGAGGATTAGTTGCTACGATTGTTTCTGCAAATCAAAATCAAGTAACAGTACGAGTCCCAACAGCTATCAATATTGTTAATGGTCGTTACCCATTGCAGACAGGTGAAGTGTATGTCGTTGCAAATGCGGGTAATGCACAAAGTCCAACTATCAAAGTTGTTGGTGTTCCGGACATACGTACTGTTGTGAATTCAACTGCCGGGGTGGGCGGCATATTTGAAGTACAAGGATATTTTGTTGATGGAATTACAGAAGCACGATTTTTTGGTAGTACCGGTGTGCTTGCACAAACGATAACTACATCTGGGACATTTACCGCGATTGATCGTTTGTTGATTACTGTTCCCTCAAATGTAACTCAAACTACTGGTCAAGTCTTTCTACGCAATATTGCAGGTTCAGTACTGACGGCGAGTATTAATCTTATTTTACCCCCAACAATTACCCAGATTTCTACAACTAGTGTTACGCCAAATCAGTCATTAACAATTACTGGGACAAATCTTGCATCGGTGAGTGAAGTACGTTTCTTCGGAGTAAATGGTCTTCTTGCAACAATTACATCGCGCACAGCGCAGTCTATCGTCTGTACTGTGCCGAGTGGTGCGTCAGGTAGTGGTCAAATTTTTGTACTCAGTCCTGGAGGGAGTGTTTTAACTCAGGTTGTGAATATTATTCCAGCACCGATTATTGCCGATATTCAGCCACGCTCAACGCAATCGCTTGATACAGTACTGATTACCGGAAGCAATTTCACACCGGTTACAACTGTGCGTATTCGTTATTCGAGCGGCTATAATGTCACGTGTGCAATTATTTCACGTACTGATAGTCAACTTCGTGTTCGTATGCCAGATGCCGTTGGACCGGGTCCTGATCCTCGCGTAATTCTTGAAGGACCCGCCGGTAATGCAACAAGCAGTTTCGCTATGGGATTTGCGGGATTTACGATTGATCGAGTCAGTCCAACTGATGTTACGGTGG
>DHLT01000091.1:2719-12909 GCA_002405405.1 Ignavibacteria bacterium UBA4661
GAACGGTATCTTTCTTTGGTTCGAATATCGGTGCGCTAAGTCGAGTTTTCTTTTTTGGAACAAGTGGAGCAGAAGGAACCATTGTTTCTAAAACATCACGAGAAGTTACTGTGCGCCCACCAAGTAATGCAAGTGGTGTTGGGCGAGTATATGTGTGGAGTACCATGGGTGATCGTGATTTTAGTCCGGCAAGTACACCTATTTCGATTATAAATCCACCAACGGTTACTGCGCTCACCGCAAATTTTGCTTCACAAGCAGGTATTCCTTCAACCAATATTGCACCACAAGGTGAGCTTATTACACTTACCGGAACAAATTTGGATCGATTGACCGAAGTCCGATTCTTTGGTGCTAGTGGTACATTGGGAACAGTAATTTCAAGTTCGGGAACGCAATGTGTTGTGCGTGTACCATCAACACTTCCTCTTGCCAATGGTACGGTTGGTGCAGTCTTTGTTCGTAACATTGCAAACACGGCAACGATTAACAACATCACCTATGTTGCACGACCAAATATTACGGTGGTAAGAGCAGTATTGGGCGGGTCGAATAACCCACCGAATACAGCAGTGGGCAGTAGAAAATTCCAAGTATTCTCACCAACGGGTGGATCAGCAAGCACATTATCACGGGTGGTACGGGCACACTTCTTTGGTGAAAATGGCGTACGAGTACCATTGGTTGCAGATCCTGATTTTGATCAGCGATATTTGACCTGTACAGTGCCAACTACTGCAACGCGGACTTCAACCAATGATATTGATACATTATTGGTAGTTAGTCCAACCGGTTATGATCGCTTTGCGGTGAAATTTGTGAATATCCCAAGAGTTACAGGTATATCGCCTAATTCTGCGCGTCCGGGAGATGTTGTTACGCTGACGGGAACAGACCTTGACCAGCTAACCGATGTACGATTCTTTGGAGCAAATGGTGTGCAGGGTAAAGTTCTTGCCAGTGAGTATACTACTGCTCGTGTTGAATTACCTGCTGTAAGTCCTACGGTCAATTATAATCAGCGAACAGGCGGCATTTTTGCCAGCAATATCGCAGGATCAAGTTTGTCAACTCTGAATTTTGCTATTTTCTCAACACCGCCAGTTGTTGATAGTATAGTGCCAACAGTAGTACAAGAGGGTGATGTAATTCGATTGTTTGGTCCGAATGTTATTGAGATAACAGCTGTTCGGTTCTTTGGACTGAATGGCATAGTTGCTGAGATTACCGAACGCAACGCACGTAGCATAAGTGTAAGAGTGCCAGTCGGTACATATGGTAGAGCAGATAATCTTGGTGTCTTCAATGGGTTTGGGGGAAGCTTAACATCTCAAGAAGTTGGTGTGTCGCGTGCGCCATCATCGGTTGCTACAATTCTCCCTTCGACTTTCACTTCAGGCGATACCATTATCGTGAGTGGGAATGATATGATCTTTGTCAATGAAGTTCGCTTCTTTGGTGCTAATGGTACACCGGGTACTATTATTGCACGATCACCTAATAGTGTTGCGGTGGTCGTACCACGTGTAACGGGTGCTCTGTCAGGACAGCTTTTTGTGCGTAATCCGATCGGCAGTACATTATCTATTCCCACCGCAAGCTATCGAAGCCTGATTGCTGATCCGCCTGTGATAACCGATGTGAATGGGATTGGTACAACGACCGCAACATTGGTCTTTACAGCACCAACAACCGGGCGAGGTATTGCAAGTTCGTTTAGAATTGATATACAACCAACCGGTATTGCAACACCTGCTACGATTCAGTTTAACTCGGCAACTGCGTTCTACACCGTACAACTGCGTGGGCTTGCACCGGGCGCAATCAATACTGTATCCGTATTCTCTGTGAATACTACCGGTACAAGCAGTCCTGCAACACGGCAATTCACAACACTCAGTACCTCGGGACTACCAGGCGCACCAACAAATTTGAGAGTAACAAGAGTCGTTGAAAGTGCTAACGGACTTGAAAACATAGAAGTAGGTTGGAGTCCTGCGATCACAGGTGGTACGCCGACATCGTATCGTGTAAATGTGTATCAAATTCGTAGATATGAGAATGGAAGAGTTGAGGGGCGGATACGAAATGTGAATCATGCGATTGTGAGTGGTAGTCAGACAACAGTCGTATTACGAGCGGTTTTTAATGCGGATCCAAACAGCACAAGAGATGATGCCAATCCTGCGGGATTTAATAACAATAATGAATTTATTCCGCTTCCGGGCAGTAGATCAAGTTGGTGGTTGGATGAGCCATCATCTTTTGGCACATTTATGCGAGTAATCGCAACAAATGCGACCGGCAGTGTTGCATCCGGCGCGTTCTTCCAACTGATAAGCATACCATCAAAACCCGGAACACCATACAGTGTGTACCAAGATGCTGGTTCTTTTCAAAGAGGAGTAGTTGTAAGACCTCCGGGCGACGGTATAAACAAAACAACAAGCGGATTTACTGTCAGTGCAGGTATAGACTATAACGACGATAGACTAAAAGTCCAACAGTTTGAATTACAACTCTTAGGATCAGACAATAATTATGTAACACCGATTGAAACAAGAGTTCTCAACGCACAAGACGGTGTGTATGCAAATGGGCGAAAGTATCAAAGGAGTGGTGATGTTATCTTTACTAATTTGACCAATGGGCAACGCTATGTTGTGCGTATGACGGCACTCAATGGCAATGGTGCTCGGCGCTCTACCTCAATAACAACGAATATCATTACATTGGTCGGTACTAACCCTGCACCGCCGGAGTTACTGAGAATTGCTGATATCCAGATTGGTGTTACGCAAGCAAGTTTTACCGGTCGTTGGGTCGCACTCAGTGCGGCAGGTGGCACACCGGAGGGATACGAAGTTCAGTTGTCCAATACATCTGGTGTCATGACGGATACCTTGGCAAGTAATACATTTACTACTAATGTTCCTTCTTATACTTTTTCAGGTCTCTCTAACGAGGCATTGTATCGCTTCCGTGTACGGTCGTTTAATAACAATAAAACACAATTCAGTCCATGGACATTGTCGAATGTTACCGCCATGCAGAATTTGCGAGCGCAGGATTCCTTGACCTTGCGCATGATTTATGCAAATTCCGGTGGCGCATCATGGCGAAGACAGTCGGGATGGAATTCTCGGTTTGACATCGACTCATGGCAGGGGGTCATTGTCGAAAATGATCGTGTGGTGGGATTAGTCTTGACGAACAATAATATGACAACGTTGAGCGATTCAATACGGCGACTGACGGCTCTTCGTGTGCTCTCGCTTCGTGGTAATCGCTTAACGACATTCCCTGCGGGTATTCGGCAATTACGAAACTTGCAGGTGTTAGAATTAGATAATAACAGTCTTAGTGGTGAGCTGGGGAGTTTGTCGGAACTCACGAATCTGCGCGTTGTGCGCGTCGATCAAAATAACTTGACTTCATTGGCAAGCACTGTCTTTGGTACATCGACACCCATGCAACTTTTTAATGCGGAGAATAATCAACTTACGGCTCTGCCGACAACACTATTGAATGCTACGCAAATCCGTGTTTTGGCATTTAGTAACAATCAGATCGCGTCATGGTCAGGGAATGTCTCTTCATTGACGGCACTGCGTTCGGTACTTTTCGGCAATAATCGCTTGACAAGTATTCCAACCTTTACAACCAATACCAATCTCTTGCATTTCAATATGCAGAGCAATCGTCTGTCGGGTACAGCTACAACGGCAAATGCTTCACTAGCGCGTAATTCTGCCATTACCTATTTGATCGACCGCCAAACTTCTCTCGTACAATCACAAGCAAATACAACTGATGATTTTCTTGCACCCATGATGAGTATTTCCAGGCAGACTCTCTCAGCAAATGGTGTCGATGTGGCGGTATATCCTATTCCTGCACAATCTGAGATTTCTGTTCGCTTGCAGGTGAGTATCAGTGGTATGTATCGTATGGCACTCTGTGATATGCAGGGTAAAGAGGTGATTGCACCTAGTGAATATGTTCTAGCCGATGGCGAACATACACTTCGTTTTGCAACCAATCATCTACCCAATGGAACGTATATGCTTACGGTCGTTACGCCTAGTGCCATAGGCAAGCCGCTTCGCTATCCTGTGATGATTGTACGGTAAGTTTTAGTACCTAATGATTATGCAATACTATTATTCTCATTCTTTTTCTTCTCGATCATGATTGCACCAGTATTTCATCGCACTCGCTTGCTTCGGGTATGGATTATCGCTCTTCTGCTGTGCATTGGTAGCATAGTGGAGATGTCGGCACAGATTATCGTCGTGCGTGAGCGATCAACCGTGATTGCCGCCACATCGCTTGCCGATATTGCGCGAGCGCCGGAAGCATTGGAGATTACACTCCGCAATACCGGTGCCACCGATGTCAGTATCAAGGGAGTCGTGCGGTTCTCAACGGGCAGTACGGTATTGATTCAAAGTAACACGACCGAAGCACCTACTCTGACTATTCGTGCTGGAGAAACGAGGATTTTTTTAGCACATCACTTTCTACGTGAAGGAGCTATTGCCGGAGCTTCGCTTGCCGAAACACCGATATTTCCTTTTACTTCAAGCTACGAGGTCTGTTACTCTATTATTTCAGCTGATGGTTCTCGAGTATTGGTTGCTCAGCGGTGTATTCCGGTGAATGCCCGACCACCCGTCAATGAAAATAATCTTCGCTCACAAGTACGAAGAATCATGGGCTTCCCTGTAGAATGGGGTTCTATTACATTGACACCGTCAGGATTTCAGGCAAGTGGTCGTTTGACGATACCGAGCAATGCGCAATTCACTGTTCCTGCAAATAGGCAAATTAATTTTGTGAATGCAATATTTCCATTTTCAGTATTAGATAATGAAGCACAGGACATCGAACCACAGGGAGGGGAATTAACGCTGGTGGAAACAGAGCTTGCTGTTAGCTATCAAGGATGGGTAAATGCAACGCTAAGGAATTCGCAAGGTCCGTTGCGGATTCGTAGCGATCGAACGCTACAGGAAATGGCAAATGGATTAAGTCCAGGGAGTATTCGCGCCCGCATTCTGCTAAACATCGACAGCTATCTTCGCAACTATAATGTGAACAATTCTGCCGTTACTGATTCGCTTGAACTTGGACTTGCACAAGGTGAAACCTTATCCGGTGGTGGTAGTCGATTGATTCCTGCAATCGTCGCCCAAGAGGTAGCAAATGCCAACCCACGAATAGCGAACGCATTGGTGGTGACGAATCAAGATTCGCTTACATGGAAGCTGTATGGATTTACATTTGGGGCAATTTCCCCGGTTACTGTTTCAGTAGGAACTGCTTCCTTAAATCTGCAAGGAACAGTGCAAATATCGGTGCCAAATTCAGAACTGACAAGAGTAAATATCCGATTTCAGTTTAGCAGAACCGGAAATACGTTCACCCCCAATGTTTCTATTCCTGACATCACTCGAATTGGGGCGTGGAGAACAAGGAATGGTGGGATACCGCCCGTTATTCGTATAGCATTCGGCGATGGGCAGATTACATCATCAGGTTTTCAATTCCCGGGTCGAGTAAGCGTTAATGCACGAGGGTTTACGGATCCACTACAATTTTCTATCAGACGTTTTACCGTTGCATACAATGAGACCGATGGATGGAGTGTGGGGAATACGGAGTTGGAATTGCAGAATACTTCTACCGGAAAAATTGGGATGTCCTCTAGCGGAAAATGGTTTGCCTTTCAAGAGATAGAGGATAAAGCAACGGGGCGTACGACGAATTATACCATCGAGGGAGAGGGTTTTTTAGGGGTTGGTTTGCCTCTCGGATTAAGCCTTAATATTCCTACGAAACTCAAAGTAGATTCGACCGGCAATATCGAAGCAGAAATGCAAGTAAAGTTTGCATTTAAGTTCCCAGCAAAAAAAGGTGGTGATCCTGATAAATCGCCTGTAGGTATTGAAATTAAAAGTATTACGTATGGTTCTGCTTCCAAGCTCATAGCTATTGAAGGTGGGTTGGAATTGAGTTTACCAAAAGGTGTATCGGCTACTCTTAGTGATCTTGCCTTTGATGATACTGGATTACGCCGATTGAAAGGAGAGCTTGCCTGTGAATTTGCCAAGGGAAAATTTGAGGGAAAAATCGGTGTTGGGTTTAGCAATTTGAACGATACACTAACATGGAGCGGATTGGGTGAAATTGCCATTACACAAGGAGCGCAAAAGATCGGGTTTGGTGTGGAGTTTACCTACGCAGATCAGTTTAATTTCAAATTTGGCATGAAGGTGTCGAGAATGCCCGGTATCCCTCTTTCTCAGACACCGCCAACATTCTTGGAACAAGTCAGTGGTAGTATTGCTTACAAACAGACGAATCCTAACGATGCAAGTACAGGACGATGGGATGTCGGCATCGGTACGATTATTTCTGTCTTCTCGCCACGTGATGAATTAAATGGTAAGCCCGGGATGAATCTTGATGTTACGGGTAATTTTCGCTTTGGCGGTGTCGGTGGCGTAGAGTTTGAAATAGCAGGTACTGCAACTGTCCGCGGCTGGGGCTTAAGCCAAGAAATCGGTCAGGCGAGTCTCAAGATCAACTTTACTAATCGTACATTAGACGGTTCTATCAAGATGAATGCAACTCTCTTGGGAGCGGTAACTGCAACTGCCGATGTAAATCTGAGTATTGATTTCCCCAAAGGTAAACTTCTTATTGATGCAACAGCGGCTTATAATGTTCTCGGTTTGGCAAGAGCCAACGGTAAATTCCTGTTAAAGCGCGATGACAAAGAGAATCGACTGTTTGTCGATTGGAATCAAACGCTGATTGATTTTAACAAGAGCTTCAGTGCCATTATTTATGTGAATTTTGGTGCAAAAGTAAGCTATGGATTTACGCTTGATATCAACACCGTGAGCGTAGGTGGGAGCTTTAAATTTTATGGGTCTGCATACTTCGATGGTGGTATTGATGTTTGGGTTTATAAAAAATCGTTTGCCCGAGTATCAGCAACCGTTGATGTGAAAGGAGCATTCAGCTATGTCTTCTCGAGTAAGCAACTTTCTTTAGATCTCAGTGGTACAGTCAAAATGCAAGGTGGTATTGGTGATTGGTGCGGATGTAATGATTGGTGCCGATGGGGTGTGAGTGGATGCTTGGATCTCAGTGCAAAAGCTAAGTACACGACATCAAGTGGTTTTACCTATAGTTTTGACAGGTGATATACAACACGATGATACCCACACTGAACACATAAAAACGATATTCTCACGTCATCTTATGGATACTAATATGAAATCGCAGGCAATATTTTGCAGGAAAACAAAACATACCGGTATAACTTCTCACAGCAAGTATATAGCGCAACATGTCGTGGTACTATGTTTACTGTCGGTTGTTTTCGGCGGTACTCTGCTTCATGCACAAGAAGCGAACAAAAGCATATCCGATTTCTTTCTTAAACGCATTGGTACCACTGCACGTATAGGGTTAGGTGGCGTAGTTGTGCCCTTGGGGTTCGATCTCATTCCGGCAGAGGATAATACCCAACGAAGTATCGGGAGCTCATTGTCCATCGGGCAAAATGTGTATCGCCGTAAAGTCGGAGAAACCACATGGCAAAAACTCAATCAAGAGCCGATTCGCATGTGGACAACGCAGAAAATTCTTGCTACACGTGGTGAGCGATTTTTAGATGGGTATCAACAATTTTTGGCGCGGTCGAATAAAGGAACAATATCCTCGATGGCGCAATCCATGAAAAGCAATATTCAGTTCTGGAATGCAATTTCAGCAAGCGGTTCGCTCGGTGATTTAGGAATGCTTCTTTTTGATGCAACGAATCTGCCACTATTAGGACTTGCATTTATTGACTCGACAGCACAAGCAGGCGTAGCATATCAATATGCTAGTGCCATGACAACCGGAGCCGGAGAGCAAGAGTTGCAACCACGGGGCGAGGTTACGCCACGCTCAATCAATGCACAGGTACTGCCGAGTGTATCGGTTCTCAATATGCAGAATGAGTTTAGCCCACGTGCAACTTCATCAGAGCAAGCTGTGATCGAGTTACGGAAGAAGTTTGATTTGAAAGAAGGAACAGGAAGTTTATCGTGGGAGTTTTTTCCAAGTGAAAAAGTATATGGGTTTAAAGTACTGCGCTCGATCAATGGAGGGGAGTTTCAAGAAGTAGGAAATATGATAGCAGGTGAGATGGCAAACGTACCGGGTAATGGCATTACCAAGAGTCGGTCGTTGATGACGTTTTCGGATACAACGATTATGTTGGAGAATTACTATGAGTATAAAATCATAGCAATGGATTACTATTTGAATGAAGAAGCACCAATAACGACCGGAAAGATTCTTGCGTTGGACCGCAAAAATCTGCCATTGATCAGTGATTGCGAACTTACTGCAACCAATAAGGAAGTGAGTGTATCGTGGAGCAAAAACACCAAGAAAAACTACTATGATAAAATGATTGTCTATCGTTCAATGAGTCCTGATAAACCATTCACGAAAGTAGCTGAATTGTCCTTCGGTGAACAGAAATATGTGGACACGGACGTACAGCCGAATAACTACTACTATTACAAGATGCAGAACGTTTATGTCGATGGCACGAAGTCACCGGAGTCAGCATATTACTTCAAGTGGTTTGAATATACAGTTCCCAGCAAACCACCGGCAGGAGTAAAAGCTGAATCTTTCATCGAAGTTCAACCAAAGAATTCTTCGGTAAATGTACAAGAGCAAGCACCATTACGTTTTGCATCGATTGGAGCATTGAAACAAGCCATGAATACTAATCCTGCACTTGCCACACAAGTGGGCAGTTTAGATGAAGCAGAGATTGTTGCTGTTCAACGTCCCGATAGCAAAAAAGGCACAGTAAACACAACTACACAAATACGTGGATGTGTAAAATTATCATGGGAGAAACCGGCAAATGAACCGTATGCTCCGAATGGCTACTTTATCGAGCGTTCGACTGATGGCGGAAAATCATGGTTCGGAGTGGGCGGCGGTCGTGTTGATGGAGAAAGTTTTACCGATACCACAACAGCGGTCGATCAATACAGCACATACTTGTACCGTGTCATGGCACAAAATGTCAGCTATGTCAATGGACAGTTTGGCGAAGCAATTGAAGTACGTCCACCGGCGGTGAAAAATGTCGGCACACCCAAAACGACATGGCATGCAGCACGTACAAGCAAGGGCGTTGAGATTGAATGGTTTGCACATCAACGAAACTCATCGCATATCAAAGGGTTTAATGTGTATCGTCAGGAGCGTGGCACGACCACTTGGGAGAAAGTGAACAAAGAACTTTTAATGCAGGCAGGTTATGTAGATTCGCTTGCATCAGGCGATAAAGCATATAAGTATGCGTATACGATGGTTGATATTCTTGATCAGGAATCAAATTTAACAAGTGAAAAAAATGTAGGATTGGTTGTACCAACCGAGCCGATTACATCGCGAGTCCATTTGCAACCAATGAATGCTGTTATTCGCTATGATGGTTTGGATATTACGCTTGTGTGGGATCCGCTTGTGCATGAAGAGTTGCAAGGATACAGTATTGTCCGAGAAGAACGCACAATGAGTGGCGTGGGCAGTGGTTATCAGGAAGTTGGCAGCCTTGGGCGTGCTACAACGCAGTTTAAGCAAACATTAGAGGCAGGTAAGATATACAGCTATAAAATCATTCCTCGATTTGAGGGCATGAATGGTCTTGCCACTGATGAAATTATTGCGATCGTATATCCAAAGAATTGAGATAGGCGTAGTTCATTCTTTTTTGTTCCAGCTTCGATAAAAATCAGGTAGGGCAATGTTCTTGCGCACCACAATCATGCGAAGGACGAAAATGAGAACAATACAGAACACTTTAGCTGTGAAAGATTTCATATCGAAGATTTCACGCATAACGAAATAAACGATACCGCCGATAATTGATACAGTAGCGTAAATTTCTTTTCGAAAAATGATCGGTACATTGTTAAGTAAAACATCGCGTGTTACTCCTCCAAAACATGCGGTGATAGTGCCGAGTGCAATACAAATACCAATGCTAAGATTTTTCTGAAGGGCAATTTCAATACCAACCATCGTAAATAAACCTAATCCCCAGGCATCAAAAATTGTCAAAAGCGATGTAAAGCGTTGTACTTGTTTACCAAAAA
>DHLT01000019.1:0-3681 GCA_002405405.1 Ignavibacteria bacterium UBA4661
TAGAGAAAGATTTAGTTTGGGCGTGTATGACACCATTTCTGCATAGTAGTGCTGCAATTACAAGCAGTATTCTAGAAAAATAATTATGAAAATTCTTCATGATAATGGACAGTGAAAAGTTCAAAAAGTATATTTATTTCTTAAGAAATCGTCGCACAAATCCTCGAATCATGGGCGACAAAACAATAGATGCAACAACCACAGCAATACTTAACAACAAATAATAACGAAGCATAGCTTTAAGAAAAATATCGAAGAACTATGCTTATTTGAGATACTGCTTCAGGAATTCAATCGCATTATTGAACGCATCTTCGGCATCATCTTTTTTGTAATTCGGATTACTTGGGTTGGCAAAGGCATGAACGGCATCATACATTTTGACGGTTACAGATTTACCGACACGTTCAAGATTGGTTTCAAATTCGCCAACAATTGCCGGCGTAATAGAGCGATCTTGTTTTGCAAAAATACCAAGCACCGGTGCTTTCAAGAGTTTCAATCGTTCGATATTGCGTTCGGGCATTCCATAGTACATCACACATGCTTTTGCTTGGGCATCGGCAAGCAAGGTCGATTGCAATGACCACGAGCCGCCCATACACCACCCTACTGTGCCGATTTTAGTATCCTTTCCGGCATACTGCAAGACAGTTTGGATAATTGCTTTTGCGCGTTCGGGGTTCAATCCTCGAGCAAATTCACCAGCTTTGTCGGGCTTGGTAGCAACAGCACCATCATACAAATCAACAGCAATGACGGTTGTGCCATCAAGGTATTCAGCATACTTTTCTGTTTCACGCTTGATGTAGTCGTTCAATCCCCACCACTCATGAAAGACAAGCAATACGCGGTCGCCTTTGCCCTGTTTTACTTCGTAGATATTGGCAGACAGAGGTTTTGCATCGCCAACATTTTCCATTGGTAGTGATTTCATTTCACCTTTCGCTTTGGCAAGTGTGAATGGCAATGGAGCAATGTGTTCTTCGATGAATTGGTTGTTTGAAAAGAATTTTGAAAAAGCATTAACGGCATCAAATTCTTTTGCACTTGCAACTGTTCTGCTTGACACTGTTTTACTGACTACTTGCTTTCCTAAAGGAATTTCACAGCAGTCTTGTGCGTACAAAGTTTGTGCGATGATGCACAAAAGAAATGCTACAATGATATTTTTCATCGTCTCTCTCCTACTGGGTTGATATTCGTTATTTGTTTGTTGGCTACTTGCCTACTTGTTTCAACATGCTTTCAACATGAACCTGCGATGAGAACATTTTTTGAACGGCTTCCACCACTCGATGATCTTTGTCGATAAAGTATGTTACCCTATTGTACACACCGAAAATAGGCATAACAATTCCAAAAAGTTCGCCGACCGATTTATCCGTATCAGCAAGCAACGTAAATGGCAATTTGAATTCTGCAACAAATCGTTGATGTTTTTCGACATCATCGGGACTAACACCGATAATCGGTATGTCTGCACCACGAAAAGCAGGAAATTCATCTCGAAATGAACATGCCTCCGCGGTACAAGTTGGTGTAAAATCTTTTGGGTAGAAATACACCACACAACCCGTGTTCTTCGTGTGTTCGTAAAAATCAAACGCTTGCCCTTTCTGATCGACCGATGTGAAGTTTGGTACAATCGCGCCTTTTTGGATTTTCATACAATGCCCTCTTTCGTGCTATTCATTTAGGATTTGTCTAATGCCGACATGGTTGCTTGGGAAACGCCAACGGGCAGTGTTTCTTTTTTTCGAGACTTGCTGATACGTGCAAAGAATTTTGGCAAACGCTCTTTCCATTGATCCACTTTTAAAAAGATAATCGGAACAACAACAAGCGTTAGAAGCATCGAACTCGACAATCCACCCACCAATGCCCATGCAAGTCCGGCTTTCCACTCTGCACCTGATGCTTTCGACATGTCAATCGGCAACATGCCCAGCACCATCGCTACAGTTGTCATCAAGATCGGACGCAAACGCGACTCGCCAGCTTCAACCAAAGCATCATAGCTACTCATGCCTCGTTCTTTCTTCATGTCATTTGCACGATCAACCAACAAGATGGCATTTTTTGCAACTAAGCCGATCAGCATGATAAAACCAAGAATCGAGAAGATACTCATGCTAAAGCCAGACATCGCCAACGCAAGGAATGCGCCCACAACCGCAACCGGAATAGAAAACAAGACAACAAAAGGATAGATGTACGAATCGTACAAGGCGATCATAATTAAATAGACGAAGAGTACTCCTGCCAACATCGCATAACCCAAGCTACCAAATCCCTCTTGACGATTTTCTTCATCGCCTAAGTAGGTAAGAATAACGCTTGGCGGCAAAGGATTGGTTGCCAATAATGCACGGAACTCATCAACCACTGTTCCACCCGGACGACCCACAACCTGCGAGAATACCGTAATAGAACCATTGCGATCTGTACGTTGGAGTTTTGTTGGTCCATTGTTTTGCACGACCGTTGCAAACTGTTGCAACTCCACCAATTGCCCACGATTATTCATGAAAGTCAAGCGCCGCAAATCATCAGGATTTGAGCGATCAAACTTGTCTAATTGAATACGTATATCATATTCAAACTGCCCTTCTCTATATTTTGAATCATTATCACCAGTTAATGCTACACGAAGTGTTTGACCAATATCAGCAATCGTCAAGCCCAGCGCAGACATCTTCTCTCGGTCAATTTCTACACGATTCTCCGGTTTACCATCTTCAACCGATAAGCGAATGTCAGCAGTACCAGGTACCTTCTTCAATAAATCAGCAATCATTTGTGCAGCTTTTTTGGTCTCTTGCTGATTTGAGCCACTCGCAACTATTTGAATAGGCGTTTGATTTGCATTACCAAAAAGACCAATCGGATTAACACGCACCTTTGCACCGGGAATTTCAGAAAGCTTATTTTTTATCTCTTTTCCGACTTCATCAGTAGTTCTCTTTCTCTCAGTTTTTGGAGTGAGCGTGACATTGAATTCAACAATGTTGTTCGACGACTGCGACAAAAAGCCCTCGCTCGATGCGCCAACATTCGTTAGAACACGTTGTACTTCCGCAATTGACGCAATAGCGCGCTCCGCTTGCAACGAAATCGAATTAGTATTTTCAAGTGATGAACCAGTTGGTAACTCAATCGTTGCGGAGAACTCCCCACGATCAGAGACCGCAATAAATTCAAATCCAATTAATCCTAATCCAAACAATGAGAAAGAACCAAAAAACAATAAAGCTGTTAATCCAAGAACTGTTTTTCTATGTCCCAAACTCCATTTTAACAACTTCACGTATTCATCACGCAGGACATGATAACCGCGTTCAAACCACAAAGCAAAACGACCAAAAATTGTTTGATCAGAAACATGCTCAAGTCGCGCAAACCGTGAGGCTAGCATTGGAGTAACAGTGAACGAAACAAATAAACTCATTAATGTGGAACCAACTACTACAAGTGCAAATTCTCTCATGATATTGCCCACAAGGCCGCTAACAAACGAGAGTGGTAAGAACACCACAACATCGACTAAGGTAATCGAAAGTGCCGCAAAACCAATTTCATTTCGACCTTTTATTGCTGCAGTAACTTTATTTTCTCCTCGCTCCAAATAGTGGTAAATATTCTCCAACACCACAATAGAATCATCTACAAGAATCCCCA
>DHLT01000019.1:3813-11605 GCA_002405405.1 Ignavibacteria bacterium UBA4661
GAATCATCTACAAGAATCCCCACAACCAATGACAAACCAAGCAATGTCATCAGATTTAGAGTAAAATTCATGATGTACATAAAAAAGAACACACCAATCATAGAGCTTGGTATCGCTATCATGACGATGAGTGAATTTCGAATGCTGTGCAAGAACAGAAACATTACAGCTGCAACAAGAAAAATAGCAATGCCTAAGTCTGCTTTAACTGCATTTGCAGCATCAATTGTAAAAAGCGACCCATCTTGTGAAATATCAAACTTGATACCCTTGCTTGCATACATCTCCTCAAGATGATGAATTTCTTTTCGCACTAGACGACTGACATCAACTGAATTTGCATCACTTTGTTTTTGAACAAAAACACCAATAGTAGGCGTACCATTCAATCGCACATAGTTTGTTGACTCTTTCGTACCATCTTGTACTTCAGCAACATCCGTTAGCTTTATTTCACCACCCGAACGTGAGCGACCAATGATCATATTTCTGATATCTTCAACAGACACAAATTGCCCTGCAACCCGCACTGTTGTTTGGTTTTGAGCATCTTTGATGTTACCTGTCGGGAAATCTAAATTTGATGCTTTGAGGATACCAAGAACATTCGACAAGGACAACCCAAAGGCACGAACTTTATCTTGATTGATATTGATTTTGATTTCACGCTCTTCCCCGCCAGAAAGGAAAACTGTACCCCCACCATCGAGTCGTGATAAGCGTGGTTTTAATTGCTCTTTAGCAAGTTCGTATAATTCACGCGGAGGAATTTTGCCTGTCAAGCCCATACGAACAACTGGGATCTCATCAAGAGCAATTTTCGATACTGTTGGTGTTTTTGCATCCGCCGGTAATTGCGATAAAACTTGATTGACACGTCGTTGAGCTTCTTGAACAGCAACATCTGGCTTTGCAGATTGATTAAACTGGATTTGAATCAACGAAATACCTTCTTGAGATGTCGCTGAAACTCGCTTAACATTATCCAAACCGGAAACTGCATCTTCAATAAGTTTTGTTACAGAGTTTTCAACCTCGCTTGGTGCGGCTCCAGGGTAGATGGTCGAAATAACAACCACCGGAATTGTAAATTTTGGAATCAACTCATATCGCAGTTGATTATACCCGAAAAGCCCAAGGACGCTGAGTACAGCAAAGATCACGACCAAGAGCGATGGACGTTTAATGGATAGTTCTGTTATCGTCATGAGAGAATGATAATAGTTTGGTGAAGATCAATTTTATTTACTTGCTTGAATAGCAACAGCAACATTGTCAGCAAGATTGTTCTGCCCTGCCACGACAATCACTTCGCCTTGATGCAATCCTTGCACGATTTCAACGAAATCACCCGATTGTGCGCCAACAACCACAGGGCGCGACTTTGCGACATTATTTTCAATCACAAATACTTTTGGTTCTTTGATACTACCCACAATAGCAAAGCGCGAAATCATGAGCGTTTTGCGTGCAGGAAGATCAGGAAATTTCACATTGGCAAACATGCCGGATTTCAAGGGGTTTGCGGCGATATTTTTCACAGCAACTTCAACAGGATACGTATGCGCTTCATCGCCTTTGGCGGAGATTGAATACACTGTTCCTGTGAATTGTACGCCGGGATATACATCGGTTGTAATGACTGCTTTGTCGCCATTTTTCAGCGCAAAGACAGTCTTTTCCGCCACATTGATACGAGCTTTGAGAACGGACACATCTACAATCGTAGCAACGATAACGCCATTCTGCACCATTGCGCCAATATCGATTGGGCGAGCTGTAATCACGCCATCGATCGGCGAGGTAATTTTTGTATCGCTCAACTGGCGTTTTGCGGTAATCAATTGTGCTTCAGCGAGTTTGTATGCCAAGCGAACATTGTCAAGCTGTTGCTCAGACGTAGCGCGATCTTTAAGCAATTTTTCTACTCGCTCAAAGTCTGATTTTGCCTTAACAAAGTTTGCTTCAGCACTCATGAGATTAGCCTTACGCAATTCATCATCAACCTGCATCAGGACTTGCCCCTTTTTAACATTATCTCCAACTTTAACAAAAACTTCAACGACCCTGCCCGAAGTTTCAGATGCGACAGATACCTCGTTATTACCGATCAAGTTGCCGGTAATTTCAATATTTGGAGCAAGTGATTGGATCATAGCAGTATCAATAGCAACAGTAACAGCAGAAATCAACTCTTGTTTTGTTGTTGTTGCCGTTAGAGCAGCTTTGCGACCGGCAAGTGTAAATCCTATACTTCCGACAATAACAATCACGATAAGCGCGATAATGACTTTACGTTTCATAAAATCTCCTAGAATGAGCGTAAAAGTGGACATAAATAAATGTTCAAAAACAAAAATGTCTTAGATAAGCAGGCAGTAATCTTTGGGTATAAACTCTTTGCGATCTAATAGGTGTTGGTAGGTATTTCGGCCGTGCTCGGTAAAAGCACCTTCAAAAAAGATGCGAATGATCATGGTATAAAGCGACTCAGGTGTTAATGGCAGCGTACTAACAATACTTGGCTTAAAGCCCCCTTCTATGACCGCGAGGAACATTAACATAACCACATGAGGGTTAACATCTTTGCGGAGATACTTCTGCTTTATCCCCTGCTGAATTAGATCCAGAAAGTGCGTACGAACAGTTTCTTCGCGCTTTTTAGCATGGGAACTATAGACTTCGGGCAAATATCGCTCTAAATCAGACCAAAATGCAACAGATTGCTGAGAAATCTTTGTACCGATAAAATGACCAAGCAGCGCATGTTTTTCAATGAAATTATACTGTTTAGATTCAACTAAGGATCTACAGTAGTTCGACATTTCTGCTTCAGTCTGATCAACAATTTCACGGATCAAATCATCCTTTGTAGAGTAATAACGATACAGAGTCTTTTTGCTTATTCCTAATGTTTGCGCTAGTTCCTCCATAGTTACACGGCTGAAACCAAAGGTAAAGAACAATTTTTTTGCTGACGACTGAATGCGTAATTGAACAGTAGTATCTACAAGATAGCTGTCTCCATTTATCGAGACCATGGGATTCTTGATTCCGTTAACTTGGGCAACTACTACGGTAGATTCCTTTTTACTTTTTCTTGGCATACAGCAATGATAACACAGAATAAACAAATTTAACGATGGAAACTATAACTGTTTTTTAAGTTTCCAAACTTAACATCTTATGTCAATCAATCCAAGAAAAAAATATTCCTATTGTTAATTGACAATTATTATTTCTCTATGTTACAAATGCAAAAAAAATCCGTTGAAAAATATCTCAACGGATTTCATCAAAAAAAGTTACGAGCAATGTCCACTACAACATCTATTCACCTTTTGACAGCGATGGTAAATTTTGTTGCCGTGCACTGGCATCAAGCAATGCTTTAACAACTAATTCTTTTGCTGCAGCATTGACGGCTTTATCAATCGCTTCAGGAGGAATTTGATATGTGGCAAGAGCTTTAGACAAAGCACGCGCTGCTTCATCCTCACTAAGCTTAAACTCACTTAACCCTTGAGTATTGTGAGCAACACGAAGAATGCCCTTATTCTGAATTTCATTTTGACCTTTGAGCTTTTCTAATGCTTTATCCATGCGCTCCTCTTCTTCAGTATAGAATAGCGATACACCCAACAATGCCAATAATGAGAACTCCAAAAGAATTGCAAAAAGAATCAATGATGGCTCAGTCGGAGGGATAAATTTCAATCCACGGATACCAATAATAATAATCAAAATTGCAGCACCAATGTAGGCGAATCCGGTAACATTATTGGCATATTTTTCGGTGAAATGATGAGCCATATACAACCGTAGTGCAGGAGTAATCTTGGTATGATTTCGTTGCCAATCATGAGCATCACTTGTATTCTCAATCTCTGTCAAAATGGATTCAGAGAATTTTTCAGCGATACGAGCATATAGAACTGCTTCACGAAAAGAAGATGCACTTTCATTAGCTGAATAAACCTCATCGAATTTATCCTGACCATTTACTTCATGATCCGATTTTGTTTCATTCCAAACCTTACGGAAAAGTGTTCGAACATGATGTGCATTATCATTCGCAGTGCGGTCAAGGACATCATCTGGCATAGTCAGCACATCGACGATCTCCGAATTAAAACCTGTGTTTAAACGAATTTTAATTTTAGTATGTGCTATAACTCGATCAATTTTTAGCGCGATGAAACCAACACTCGAAGGCATCATCATAGTCAAAAATATTGCAACAGTAAATCCTATATCTAAAGAAAGAATGATAAACCCTAATGGCAACAAGATAATTGGTTCCTCACCCAACTTTGGCGATTTAATAATCCACTCAGATGATTTTTTGTGATAACCATCCTTATCTTCTGTGCGAACCTGACTTGAAAAATCAATTATAAACTCCTTGCCGTATTTCTCTTTGTCGGGGATATCAGCTGTTGGTTTATCTTTTTGTAAAACGACGTACCGACCTTGAAATTCTTCAAGATGCCCTTTACTCTCGGGAGGACCAAAGAAAGAAATTGCGTAGCTACGAATAGCTAGAGGTGTTACTAAAAAATGCATCAATGCCGACACACCAACCAGAATAGCAAAGAATACTACAATTTGAGGTGTCGTATGCTTGAATGAGGAAGCACTCATAATAAAAACCTTAAAAGATGGATGAGAATGGTGATACACCAAATTATGCTTGCAGGATAATATTTTATACAAGTCCAATAATAGTTCATTCTTCTTGCTTTCCCAAAAGAAACTTCACGAATATTTATAGCAAGATGAAAATTTAATAAAATACGTAAAGAAATTTCGCAGCTCCAAGTTTGCTTCGTAGATTTGAATTCCTCAATCATTGTTTACAAAACTATGAGATTACGTACTCTACATACGGGCATCGGTGAACGCGGTACAATTCGCGGCTCATCATTTTTGAGTAGCCAAGTGCTCCTTGCACGTATGATTCGTTCTATTCTTCTTTCCGGTCGCGTTCCGCAGTAATCCCCACCTTCCTCCAAATGTCCATGAGCGTTAACATAGTGGAACACTAACACGCTCTTTCGTTTACAGCTTTCGTTGATTTTTTCCAATACCATAATTCATAGTGAGTAAGGTGTATTTCTACACTGCTCTCATCCATTCATATATCGTATCCTTACTTTAAAAGGTGTACTATGGCAACAGTAATTATGCCCGAAGTGCAACGCACGACGAATGGGCACGCGCCGATCAACGGATCACTTCTTGTATCCGCTGATCTTGCACTTGACTCAATGCGTCAACATATGCTAATCGATGGCTTTGACCATGTAATTGATTTTGAACGCAGTCATGGTTCGTACATGGTAGAAGCTCGCTCCGGCAAGCGCTATCTTGATCTTTTTACCTGCATCGCATCAATGCCTCT
Organism: Ignavibacteria bacterium UBA4661; assembly: GCA_002405405.1. GTDB lineage: Bacteria > Bacteroidota > Ignavibacteria > Kapaibacteriales > UBA4661 > UBA4661. The sequence goes on from DHLT01000019.1 coordinate 9,218, forward strand.
CGGAATGAATCATCCCAAACTCAACAATGAGGAGTTTATCAAATACATAGGGAAGGTTGCTTTACACAAGCCATCAAATTCTGATATATACAGCGAAGAAATGGCTACCTTCGTTAAGACATTCTTCGAGATCGCTGTACCGAAAGCATTCAAATATTCATTCTTCATCGAAGGTGGTGCACTTGCCGTCGAAAATGCTCTCAAAGTTGCTTTTGACTGGAAAGTTCAAAAAAATTTTTTGAAGGGATATAAGACAGAACGAGGACATAAGGTTATCCACTTCCGGAGAGCATTTCATGGTCGCAGTGGCTATACAATGTCACTGACCAATACTGATCCAACTAAATATGCTCTCTTCCCTAAATTTGACTGGCCTCGCATTCATAATCCTGCAATTAACTTCCCATTGAATGAAGAGAATCTTTTGCAGGTAATGAAAGAGGAGGAAGAAGCACTCAATCAAATTAAATCTGCATTTGCAACAAATCGCGATGACATTGCAGCAATTATTATCGAGCCAATTCAAGGAGAGGGCGGTGATAACCATTTCCGCCGCGAGTTTCTACAAGAACTTCGTAATCTTTGTGATGAAAATGAAGCATTACTCATTTTTGATGAAGTACAAACAGGTTTGGGTTTGACCGGTGCGATGTGGGCGCATGAAGCGATCGGTGTTACGCCTGACATCATGACTTTTGGTAAAAAAATGCAAGTTTGCGGTATTATAGTCACCGGCAGAATCGACGATATCGATAACCATGTAATCCGCAAATCTAGTCGCATTAACTCGACATGGGGTGGAAATATTGTTGATATGGTTCGCGTAACGAAATATTTAGAAATCATTCGTGATGAGAATTTATTAGAACATGTACGCACCACGGCTGATTATCTACAAACTAAATTACACGAGATGCGTAGTGAATTCCCTAATCTTGTTTCTAACATTCGAGGTCGTGGTTTATTTGCCGCATTTACACTGCCAACGGCAGAAAATAAAAATGAGTTTTTACATCACTCTTATAATGATGGGTTACTGTTAGTTGGATCTGGCGAGTCGTCTATTCGGTTCCGCCCACCACTGAACTTAACTAGAGAACAAGTGGACGAAGGTGTAGAAATCATGAGTGGTATCTTAAAAAAAATTGCAGAGAAATCGCCCCAACACTCATAACCAATATTGCTTTTGACAAAAAAGACCGCATAATTACAATTATGCGGTCTTTTCATTTTAAAAAATTCACTAATACTGCCCTACTGAAGAGAACTCTGTTTCACTACTCAAATTGGTCTTCCGCTTCTGCAATAATAGACATGACCTCTTGCTTGGATTGAGCCAGAATAAGCTTGTTACGGAATGATTCATCACTCATCAAGCGTGATATACGTGATAATAAACGTAAATGCAATCCAACAGCATTCTCTTGACAGACCAACATAAAAATTAAACTCACAGGTTGGTTATCTAATGCTTGATAGTCAAGTGGCTCCTTCAGTGTCATGAGCGATGCCACAGGTTGTGTTACAGCATCAGATTTTGCATGAGGGAATGCAAAACCATGTCCAATACCAGTGGACATTATACGCTCACGATCAAGGATGACACTCAAAACTTTCGATGCGTCTGAGACACTTCCCTGCTCCTGCAGTAGATCAACCATCTTACCGAGAAGAACATCTTTTGATGCTTGTATGGCTTGCAACTCAATCGAAGGAGCCGCGAGGACATCAGTAATTTTCATTGCGGACTACATAACATAAAGCATTGACAAATTTTTATTCAGCATCAAGGTTTGGTATCGCGAAATTTGTTCTTAAAAAACATATTTCGCCGATGACATTAACTCATAGCACATTGCAAAATACTACGTAAGTCGTACATGAATGCAACGTAATTTTTTTCTCTAAGCTATATGTCATACTTATTCTTGCAACCATTTTTCAGTCAAAAGGACATATTGTTTTGAATATGCCAAAGCATTTCGTTCTGTATTTGCTTCTGTGATAATATGAAAATTGCCACGCTCTTTATCGGGCAACATCAAAACCCATTTATCATCTTCAATAATTTTTACACCGTCAATAAGCTCACGTTCTTTACCCTCGCTGTGCTCCATTGCTCGACGCATCAAATAACCTTTTTTCTCCCAAGGACAAGCAATTACCTCATGATGTTGATGCTTGGCTGGCAGCTCACTTTCAACTTCACTGATAGTTTTGCCAGATTTTGCCAGCATGTCCAACATTTTACCAGCGGTAAACATTGAGTCCGAGGCAAAGAAAAATTCTGAAAAAATAAATCTACCGCGAACATCGCCAACAAATAAAACATTCTTGTCTCGCGTTGCTTCCATCATTGCTAAGAGAGAATTAGGAATACGCTTTACT
>DHLT01000187.1:0-4283 GCA_002405405.1 Ignavibacteria bacterium UBA4661
GGGCAATGACAAACTTGATATGAAAAAAAACGGTACATGGGAAACTTTGCCTAATGGCGACAAAGTGTGGCGTTTGGTTGTTTCTTCGCCAAATGCGGTGAACCTGAGTTTTGTCTTTGAAGAGTTTGACCTGCCGGTTGGCTCAAAACTGTATGTGTATAGCACCGAGAATGCCGGGCGGCGCGATCCGGCGCAGTACTACACCTCCGAGCACTGCGGCATACGCAAGGGCAAAACGAAGCAATTTGCTATTGCGCCCCTGAGTGGCAGTACGATGATTTTCGAGTATTATGAGCCACAATCGGTGGCACAGAACAAGAACAAGCCAACGGCTACGATAATCTTTGAAACAATCACCTTTGGCTACGAGCGCATTGGCACATTCAACGAGGTGACACAAAGCAACTCGGTAAAAGGAAAGACAGCTACTACGAATTGGAATGGGAACTATAGTGGAACTTGTGGTGCGCCGTGCGGACCGGGTGCCACGGATGCTCTATCATGTATGGCGGGAACTGACCCTTTATCGGGGTTGAATAATGATATGCAATTACTTAAAAAATCAGCAGTACAAATCATCAAACCTTCAACAGGATCTGCATTCTCGGCAACATTGATTAACAATAATGGACCATTTGTTTGGGACCGCGGTCGGTATCGTCCTGAGAATTATGTGCTAACAGTGTCTCATGGGTATGCAATGACAGGTGTAGAAACTGCTGTGTTTCGGTATAATTATGAGAACATCCCCGGTGCAGGGACTTCCGATGCGGTGGAGGATTACTATGGCTGTGATCTCTTAACGCAGGGTCAGGGTGATGTGATAAATGATTTTGCCCTTGTGCGTGCGTATGGAGCACCATTAGACGCTTGGTATGCAGGGTGGACAACAGAATATCATGAAGGCGATCTTATTAGAGGATTATCGTTTCCGTGGGCAGACAGAATGAAGGTGCGCAGAGGAACGATTGTACAAGATATACCTGATTATCAGTTTTTTATTGAAAACACATTTGGCAGGACATGGAATCTTTCATCAGGTGGGGGCAATTATAACACTGATGGTAATCTTGTTGGCACAAATTATGGCAATCTTTACGCGGGAGGAATGATTTGTCTATACCCAAAAATTTCTGATGGTACTCGTCTTGATATTATTAACCCATTTCGGCTTGCCTGGAATCATGTGTATGGTATTAGAGGTTATTTAGCACCGGGCTCATCATCAACCACTGGAATGCTTGGTGGTGCTCAATACCCCCCATGTCATTCTTTTCCGTTTGGATGTTGGGGGGGCAGTGCAGACAGTAATATTCAAAGTAAGCTATTGATTGGCGATGTAGATACCGTCCCATCAAGACCAAGTATACAGATTCGGATTTATCCAAATCCAGTTGCTGATAATCTCCATGCGGAGATACAATCGACAGGCATAAATCGGTACGCAGTTCAGATTTTCAATTCAGCGCAAAATGTTGTCAAAGAGGTGTTTGAAGGTAATGTCTCTGCGGCATTGGATTTTCATGTAAACGTTCAAGATTTGCCTAGTGGAAGTTATTATCTCATTGCAATTGGTCAGTCCACAAACAATAAAACGTTGTCAGTAGTCAAACAGTTTGTTATTGCTAAATAAATAGCGCGCAAGGTAGCACTACACATAAGTAGTGCTACCCAATTATTTTTTTGACCTTTTATCATAATAAAAAAAATGAAAGTATTCTATCGGCTTCTGATTTTATGTATAGTAATCATGTCAAGCGCGTACCGACCTTGCTGTGCTCAACAGCGAATACCAAGTATAATTATATTTGCAATTACAGCATCCTCATGCACGATTGGTATTACCGAAATCAATAGTGGAATACTCACATCTTGTACCGTACAAGTTACTCTGGTTTCTTCACCGAATGACTTTTTTAGTACACCGCAAACATTGATTGCAACCACCAGTGCTACACTAACTGCGCAGTCACCTCGTGCTACATTTTCATGGTCGACGGGAATGGTCGCAAGAATAGATGTCATGGATATGGCTCCCATTATAGCACCTTTTAGATGCGGCCATGGTGGATGGACGAGTCAATATTTTATAAGTAATTCGCTTTCTGCCCTGCAAGCGAGTATTACTGACTCGCGTGCAGGTGCGATCCCCGCGGAGCCGACGCTTGATTTACAAGATTCACTCACGTATCTTATCACTTCATTAGCAACTAACAATCCTCCATTGCGCTTCACGCAAATGATAGACAGTACCGTATCAGTGTTGGCTCGTCAGGGATTCCCGATCCGAGACGTATGGATGCGAGATCTCTATATTGGTTTTTGTCAGGTTGAATTGGTAAGAATTTCCAACACTTATACACGTATTCGTTTGCAAAGACCATCAGAATTATTTGGCAATGCTCTCCGCCAAATATTGTCTACTACTCCCGCATTTTTTCAATTAAGGATTTATCAAGCACCTTTTTCTTCCAATTTGAGTACTCTCGGTAGAACATTGTTCTCTGATGAATTCACACGCTACTACAATTTTACGAACACAACAAATAATACAACATCCGTCGCTGGTATAAATCAACCAGAGCGTTTGCAAGTTCAGATAGCACCGCAACCAATCGATGGCAACGCAACGATGAGTATTACCACCGCTTCGCCGCTGACTACTGATATTCGTCTTGTCAATATGTTGGGGCAGACGGTTGCCGTGCTTGCGCAAGGGCATCGTTTGTCGGTTGGTACGAATATGTTTCCTGTGGTGAGTACAGGGCTTGCCAGCGGTGTGTATGCTGTGCAGATTATTTCGGGCGGACGTATTCTACACACGCAGAGTATCGTAGTGGCGCGGTAGTATGTGCTGATAGATGTGCACGAAGAATACTTTTACCACCACAACACTGCGCCAACAACCATGTAAAGAATTTTTTACACGATTTTATTTGACAACTCCATAAAGAGATTTTATCTTTGCGTCTGATTAGCACTCACTTATTGAGAGTGCTAAGAATTGTAAAATTCCTCCAAGTTTTTTTCAATTCCATTTTTCTTTAACATACTTTTAGGGGTTCAATATGGCTCTTACACCATTGCACGATCGCGTGCTTGTCCGTCCGGCACAACCGGAAGAAGTAACCAAAGGCGGTATCATTCTTCCTGATACAGCAAAAGAGAAACCAATGCAAGGCGAAGTAATTGCCGTAGGCCCGGGTAAAATCGGTGAAGATGGCAAAACAGTTGCGATGCAAGTAGCCGCTGGCGACAAAGTTCTCTATGGCAAATACTCGGGCACAGAGCTCAATGTTGATGGCGAAGATATGCTCATTATGCGCGAAACAGACATCTTCGCTGTGGTGAAGTAATTGTCCTTTTTGTTGCTTTTTTGTTGAATTTTCTCACATTATATTTTTTAAGGTAGTCCTATGGCGGCTAAAGAATTAACATTCAATCTCGATGCTCGTTCTGCTCTGAAACGTGGTGTTGACCAACTCGCAGATGCAGTAAAAGTTACTCTCGGACCTAAAGGTCGCAATGTCGTTATCGACAAAAAATTTGGTGCTCCGCTTGTTACCAAAGATGGTGTACCCGTTGCAAATGAAATTGCACTCGAAAACTCGCTCGAAAACTTGGGCGCGCAAATGGTGAAAGAAGTTGCTTCGAAAACCAATGACCAAGCCGGCGATGGTACAACAACCGCAACCGTACTTGCACAAGCAATCGTTCGTGAAGGTTTGAAAAACGTAACCGCGGGTGCAAATCCTATGGATTTGAAACGTGGTATGGACTTGGCAGTTGCAACCATTACCAAAGGTTTGAAAGAAATCAGCCGTCCGGTTGGTGGTCAGAAAGAAATTGCACAAGTCGGTACCATTTCAGCGAACAGTGATTCCGAAATCGGCAATTTGATTGCTGATGCTATGGAGAAAGTTGGTAAAGATGGCGTTATTACCGTTGAAGAAGCAAAAGGTACAGAGACAACACTCGATGTTGTTGAAGGTATGCAGTTCGATCGCGGTTATCTTTCACCGTACTTTGTTACCGATCCGGAAGCAATGGAAGCAGTGCTTGAGAATCCGTACATCCTGATCCATGACAAAAAAATCAGTGCAATGAAAGAATTGTTACCTGTCCTTGAGAAAGTTGCTCAATCAGGTCGCGCATTGCTTATCATTGCTGAAGATTTGGAAGGCGAAGCATTGGCAACATTGGTTGTCAATAAACTGCGTGGTACACTCAAAATCGCAGCTGTTAAAGCTCCGGTCTTTGGTGATCGTCGCAAAGCGATGCTC
>DHLT01000187.1:4373-4731 GCA_002405405.1 Ignavibacteria bacterium UBA4661
GCTGTTAAAGCTCCGGGCTTTGGTGATCGTCGCAAAGCGATGCTCGAAGATATTGCTATCATTACCGGTGGTACTGTTATCAGCGAAGAAAAAGGATACAAACTTGATGGTGCAACATTGGCAACACTCGGTACGGCAAAACGCGTAACGATTGATAAAGACAATACCACCATCGTTGAAGGTGCAGGTAAATCGGAAGATATCAAACGTCGCGTCAATGAAATCAAAGCGCAAGTAGAGAAAACAACAAGCGACTATGATCGTGAGAAACTCCAAGAGCGTCTTGCAAAACTTTCCGGTGGCGTTGCTGTTATCAAAATCGGTGCAGCTACCGAAGTAGAAATGAAAGAGAAAAAAG
>DHLT01000181.1:0-911 GCA_002405405.1 Ignavibacteria bacterium UBA4661
TGACATGGCATCGAGAGCACAGAGAGCTGATGCTTCTTCGTATACTGTTGTACCATGTAAAATTGGAGCCGGAAGCCAAATAGCCGGTGCAATGACTTCGGGTTTGACCATGCCATCAATTGTTCGACCATGGGACGTAGGATATAAATCAAACTCAGCAATATTAAGTTTGTTTTTGTCATTTAAGCCACCTACGGTAATTGCTGACGGTGCAGGAGCAGGCGGATACAATGGTTTTGAAGGGTCATTTCCTGATGCGGCAACGATAACGACACCTTGCTCAATAAGTTTTTCTACCAATGACGTTACAGGATGTTCAATGGTGAGATCATGCTCATCGGCGTAAACAGAGATATTGACAATATTGACCTGATATTTTTCATGGTTCTCAACTAACCACTCTAATGCTTTGGCAATAGTTGCTGTGGGAATATTGCCTTTGTCATGCATGGTGCGAATGAGCACAAGTCGAGCATTAGGGGCAAGCGAAGTATAAGCACCACCGGATAGAAAACCATTGCCGGCAGCAGTGCAGGCTGTCATCGTGCCATGCCATGAGTAGAATTTTGGATCTTCTTGTGGCAAGGGGGTTTCGATATCATTGACAGCATCATAATACGTTACAATGCGATTCGTTGGTTGTATCAAGTCGGGATGGGGAACAAAGCCTGAATCGATCATCGCAATGCAGACATTGTTACCTGTGTATTGCGTTACACAGCGCATCCGTTCGGGAATTGATAATGCAGGAAAGACGGCAGACGGGAAATAACGTTTAGAATAGGGCATACATGCTCGGCATTATGATAAAAAACCCCTCACTTTGTCAAGTATCTTTAACAAGAGATAATCGTTGTAAGCAAGAAACAAAAAAAAATGCTGATACGAAAGAGAGTTCTTTTATTCACGTC
>DHLT01000181.1:1067-2787 GCA_002405405.1 Ignavibacteria bacterium UBA4661
TCCAACTAAATCAAGTAACCAAAGAGTTTGTCATCTTTATTGATTTCAACAGCATCAACATGAAATTTGCGCATTCGCGCTCGTAAATCATCTGCATGAGAGCGATGTTGAAGTTCGATGCCAACCAGGGCAGGTCCTGATTCTTTATTTGTTTTTTGCATGTATTCAAAGCGTGTAATGTCATCGGTTGGACTTAACACATTCGTCACAAATTCTTTGAGCGCACCCGGGCGTTGGGCGAAGTTCACCAAGAAATAATGTTTCAAACCTTCATACTGTAAAGATCGTTCTTTAATCTCAGGCATACGATCAATGTCATTATTGCCACCGCTTAAAATGCAGACAACATTTTTACCAATAATTCGATCTTTGATAGCTTCTAATCCGGCTACCGTGAGTGCACCCGCCGGTTCAACTACGATGGCATGTTCATTGTATAATTGTAGAATTGTTGTGCAAACATGCCCCTCAGGTATTGTCAGCATGTCGTTGAGTACCTCTTTACAGATATTATAGGTAAGTGTACCGACTCGTTTGACTGCCGCACCATCGACAAATCGATCGATTGAGTTAAGAGTTATTGGTTCACCATGACGTAGCGCGGTATGCATTGATGGAGCACCTTCCGGTTCAACACCAATAATACGAGTATGTGGTGAGTATTGCGTAAAGTACGAGCCGATGCCTGCACTCAATCCACCGCCGCCCACCGGTACAAGAATCATATCTATGACACCATACTCTTCAGGAAAATCTTCATGAATTTCTAGTCCAACCGTTGCTTGACCCTCAACAATTCGATGATGATCAAATGGGGGAATAAAGGTCATGCTATGCGATTCAGTATACAGTTTTGCTTGCTCTGCACATTCATCAAAGGTGTCACCAACAAGCTCAATACGAATAGCTGTTTCGCCAAAACGTTGCGTTTGTTTGATTTTTTGTTTGGGGGTGATTGTTGGCATGAAAACAACGCCATGTGCTCCCAATGCTTTACAACTGTATGCAAAGCCTTGCGCATGATTACCTGCGCTAGCGCAGACTACACCTCGTTGTAGCTCATCTGCACTGAGAGTACTCATCATATTATAGGCACCGCGAATCTTGTACGAGCGTACGATTTGTAAATCTTCTCGCTTAAGAAAAATATTGCATTGATAGCGATTGCTCAAGGTACGATTAAACACGAGAGGAGTCCGTTCGACGACTCCTCTCAGACGTTGCATTGCGGTGGCAATATCAATATGTATCATGGTTGTGGCATGCATAGAAAATATCATTTGGGTGGTTGATTTTCAGGGCGTAAACTTCGTACTACCTTACCTGCTTGCCACATTTCACTATCGCGGAGTTCTGCAAGTTCGGCTTCCAGCCCTGCACGATAGTCAGGTTTGCTGTTAGAATCAATAGAGCGTTGAGATTCTTTGCCTGATGCAACGCTGTCGTACAGTTCATTAAAGACAGGCAAGGTTGCATCACGAAATTTTTTCCACCAATCTAATGCACCGCGCTGAGCAGTGGTCGAGCAGTTAGCATACATCCAGTCCATACCATTCTCAGCAACTAATGGCATCAAGCTTTGAGTTAGTTCTTCTACAGTTTCATTAAATGCTTCGCTTGGTGAATGACCCCGATCGCGAAGCACTTGATATTGTGCTGAAAAAATTCCTTGGATTGCGCCCATAAGTGTGCCGCGTTCGCCCGTGAGATCGCTGAAGAC
>DHLT01000008.1:0-182 GCA_002405405.1 Ignavibacteria bacterium UBA4661
CATGGGGAAGATTATCATCGGTGGTTTGTTCGGAATCATAGGGGTGATGGCGGCTCTACAGTGGGTAGAATTCTCCGGTATCATCATCGTCTTTGCACGAAGCGTATTCATACTGAGTGCATGGATGCTCATTGATGAATTTTTCTTGAAGGGTATTGATACGCGTACGGCACTCAAAGAGA
>DHLT01000008.1:375-862 GCA_002405405.1 Ignavibacteria bacterium UBA4661
TCTTGCCATGGCATTATGCTTTACGGGAGTATGATCATGGACACGGGTGGCAGCGAGCTGATTGTCGGATTAATCGTGGCGATCTGCGGTTTGTTCGGATGGATGTTGGCGCAACACAAAGAGCAGAAGAAGATTGCAGTCGAAGAGGCGAATTTCAAAAAAGATGTTGATAAGCGATTATCAAGTTTAGAGAATTTCGACAAGCAAGGTGATTTCAAAGTACAATCACGGTTGCAAGCGATTGAACAACGCCTCGAGCAGTCTGAGGATGTCTTTGTTGAGCTGAAAGAAGAACTACGGCACATGACAAAAAGTGTGAGCGTTTTGAACAGTGAACTGCTTGATATTGGTCATCGGCAAACGAATACAGAGAAAGCAATGCAATTGCTTGTCGAACGTTTGAAAGAGTTCAAAGATGAGCGGAGAGTACAGTTTGAAGCAGAGATGAGAAAGTGGGATGAACAGGCAGAGAATACCAATCGTATGG
>DHLT01000008.1:969-7517 GCA_002405405.1 Ignavibacteria bacterium UBA4661
AGAGAATACCAATCGTATGTATGATCTGATGCAAACCTTCTTGCAAGGGAATGGAGTAGTGCACCCTACGCCGCTTCCGCAACAAGTCGTCAAGAGAAGCACACGAAAACGATGAGGTTTGTAAAGCTCAATGAATTCACTGCAACGGTCATCAAACAACTCTCTTCGGCATTAAAAGGCAATTATCATCATTGATCGTGTATGCACATAGTGATCGCATTCAGTATTGTTTGTTCCATAGCTCATGGGTTTGTCGGCATGACCGAAACAAAGCCGAATCGTGGGTATTGGATTGATAGGTTTAATCAATCGGTGGGTGCGCCGATGGGTAGTGCGTGGTGTGCAAGCAGTGTGTCATTCATTGTGGATTCTGCACAGCGTTTGGCACATGCACGAGGGTGGAAACTGCGGTTTATACCGACACGTTCACCCATGGCAATACGGTTTATTCTGCCCAATAGTGTCCGAGCAGAAATTGTATTACTTGGACGAACGACAATAGGTGCGGGTGATTTGGCAATATGGCGGACACGAGATGGCTATGGCAAAGAAACGATACGTGGACATATCGGCGTTGTGGAGCGCATAGTAGGCATTGGTAAAGAACAGAAGATTTACACCTTGGAAGGAAACACGAGCAGAGGAGAACAGGGAAGCCAACGCGATGGCGGCGGGTACTATGCACGAGTACGAACGATACAGCCCTTCAATCGTTTTCGGATAACGCATTTCACGAGGACAATGATCCATGAATGATGAAATGAAAGATGAAATGAAGGATGTGATACTGAAAGGAATACTGATAGCAACACGATCATGCTGAGGAGAAACCTGACATGAACAATATGATACGACAGCGAATACGAGAGTTTCACGCGAGGATTATAGAGCCGAACGATACATGGGATAGGGTATTGCTGATGGCATACATGGCGGTATCAGCGATTCTGCTTGTCATTGCCGCGTTGGTTCTCTTTGGCTGTTCAACGATGCCACAGATACAATACATTACCAAAGAAGTGCATATCCGTGATACCGTTGTGTTGGTGCAACCGCAGGTCATTCGTGATACGCTGTTTGCACAACGAGCGGTAGAAATCCTGAACAATCGCATTGATTCAGTGCGAATAGGATTACGAACGCGAGGAAGTGATACGGTGATTATGGTGCGATATTATCCACTTCGGGACACATTCATGTTGTATGCGAAGCCGGACACAGTACACGTGAAATTTCGAGATACGGTGATGGTGCAACACACAACAATGCCGGAACAGAACAACGAAGCGAAGAACGAAGAAGAATCATGGCTAACGAAGATGGCACAAGCAGTTGGAGCATTTGTCATTCTCACCTGTGTGATTGGTGCAGTGGCATGGGGCTATTGGAAGCGATAACACATGTTGATGAAATAAAAGCAGACAAGCACTATGTATGACCTTTACGCTCACATACCGATTGCAAATAGCCGATGATGCGAACTTCCGATATATCGTCTTTGAGAGATCCGGTATCGAAACATTGTCGTACCGCACACCCTTTTTATTCAATACAGAGAGAGTACTATATGCGAGAGTACGAGAGGAAATCCTTCGTCCTGATGGGAGTATCATCATGCTGAGTGAATGGAGCACTATCAATCGATTTGAAACGCAGAAAACAGTGGTGCACATACAAGACACAAGCGAGTATGCCCATATCTATGAACCAAACAATACAGAAAGAGGATTCATGCAGAAAGGATTTAAGCAAAAAGCGGTGAAACTCAGCACGCTGTTACGCAACCTTTTACGATAACAACGAAAGGATAGTCAATGCCGATACAAGCAGATATACTGCCATTGCAGATACACACGAAACACATTTTGGGATATAGAGAATCGCCCGAAGTGTATTATGTGCGGAATACGAAGCAGGGCATTTCAGTACTTGCTCAACACAAAGAGCGCGTACAATATATTGCCATGGATACAATGCCGATGACGATAATCGAATCCATTGCTTTGCCCAAGACATGGAACATGATGGTGCTATCGGTGGTGATCAGCATGGAGCGTGGATTTACGGACGATGAGCAAGCATTACCACTCTTTACCATAAGCGGTATGATACGCGGTGAGGACAAAGCGTTGCAATTCACTACGCCATTGATGTCCGGGGGATTGCTCCCGGGCAATGATGTTCACGTAGGTAGTGAGTTATGGTTTGACAGCAAAGAAATGAGTCATTGGGCAGAGTTTGGCTTGGTCATAGAAACAGATACGCCTTGTTCGATCACCGCTGTTGAGTCGAATATCACGATATGGTGAAGCACGACATTGTGCGGTGTAACCGCAACGAATTTTTCACACAACGACACAAAGAGGAAGCAATGAAAGATGCACGATTGTATAAGGAGCGAGGCGACCACGAGAGCGCACGTTTGATAGATGCGCTCTACCGGCTGATGGAAGTATGGTATAGAATGGAAGACACTCTGTCGAATGTTTTGGATTCGCCTGATGATGTGCTGTACTATCTGGACGACAACGACAAAGAGAATGTCGATATGTTCTTCCTCAAGAAAGAACAGTATGCCATGATAAAAGAGTTTGAAGAGAGAGATGAGAACAATGACAAGAACATCGAGTGGTTGAACTACTTGGAAGTGGTGGTAGAGGGTATGAAAAAAGGTATCAAGGATGTCGAAAAAGCCATGAAAAAGATGGAACGGAAATAAGATTGTTACGGAACATAACCAAGGAGTATAACAATGGAAGTAACAATCTATTCATTTAAGAATGCCAACTTTACGAATATCCCGCGTTTGCAGATAGCACAGGGAACATACCGTTCCTTATGGAGAGTATCTGAAAAGTTGGATAAAGCAATTGAAGAACTTGGCGTGTCAGTACAACGGTTGTCCTCATACAGCGAATATGATAGCATACAGCAAGAGGAATTTGAACACATTAAAGCATTTTTTGAGCGATGGGAAGAAGTGTTCAAAGGTGAGAAGATGGTCGTATTTGACGAATCAACATTGATAGCCATTGCAGAAAAAATTGTCGAAACAGCGAAACGTGGTATTGCATTGCAAGAGCAGTTATACAAGGAAGCAAAGGCGCACAAAGTGACCTTGCCAGAAAAAGAGAAAAACAAATATGCGCAGTACGATCAATAACAATGTGAGGAACAACCATGTTTGAATATGGCAACAAGTGCGATGTGTTCAAAGCAGAGTTAAGCAGAACGGGATTAACGATTGCAAGCGTACCGCTCATTACCTTTGACACAATCAAAGAAACCGATGTACGGCTTGCACGAAGCAGTTTGGAGATACGCGTGCGCCAAGATGATGGCGCATTGTATCATTTTATCGGTGCATGGATGCTCTCGGACAAGATACGGATAGACTACAACGAAGATGGCAGTCCGGATCCTGCAGACAAAATTGTGGCGGTCGTGTCATACGGACGCAAGATTAAGAATGACACCCAGATGAAAGTGTTTGCTATGTGCGGTATTCTGCGAGAATCGGGAGATTATGCGCAAGAATTTCAGGAGAAGCCGCTTATTGGCTTGAAATTCGAGGGTTTCCAGACCAAATTCTCCGCTGTGCTACCGCTCACCGAGACGACACTCAACGAAACAAGCATTGTCATACCGGCACGAGAGTCAAGTGTCGTAAAATTCATTCCGTTAGCGTAGAGGTATGGAACAATTCTTTTTATCCTATCAAGGTGCAAGCCACAAAGTGCGGTTGAAGAAGCCAACTATCGGCTTGCGGAGAGCATTAGCAGATCTGCTGGTATCCAATGAAGCAGAATTCGAGCAAGCAGGAACATCGAAAGAAATACTGCATCTGGGCGAGAAGCAAGTCATTGAATTTGTGAAGCGGTGTACGGACATTGAAGAACAAGGACTGTACGATCTTGAAGAATTTTGGTTAGAACAATCATATGAGGAGCTGACGGCAATCGTCAATCGATTTCGTGGAATCTGTGGGCTTTGATAGTGTTATCAGCAATGAAATCAGTGTTGGCTTGCATGATGATATGATCTATGGTATTGAAGTGCTTGCCATGCGTGTAGCACAAGGAAATATCAGCGAATACGAGCGACTCCTCACAAAAACAGAATCAGAAGTATCGCGCTATGAGCGCATACAAGCAATGGCGAGGTAAGTGATGGCAGAACATGTGAGCTTACGGATCGATGTCGGGTTGAACACACGATCAGCCCAAGCGAGTATTGAGGACTTGCGGAAACAAATGAGCCAAGCAGTCGGGAGTATTACACTGCCTGCAATGCCCTCGACTGCACCGGCTTCAGAAGAAATGCAACAACGGACAAGGACTACCACAACGACAAGTCCAACGGTTGCTTCAACCGATGTTAATGCTGATGCCCATGTGCTATCGCATCAAGCCATGGAGAACAAGAAAACAGAGGTGACATTGCAGGGTGCAGAGCGTAGAGCGCAAGCAGAAACAGACATCATGAGCCGAACTGACCAAGAACGGATTCGGGCAACGACACAGACATTGGCGCACGTTGGTCGGCTCTTTAAGCAACATACGATCGCATATAAAGCGATTGCATCGGCACAAACATTCATGGAGGGCGTTGTAGCCGCTACGTCGATGCTCAAACTTGGTCCCCTTGTTGGACCTGCACTTGCGGCAATCACGATGGCAACGACATTGGCGAACATTGCAAAAATCAATGGAGTGCAATTCCGCAAGGGTGGTTATACGGGTGATGGGAGTCCTGATAGGACAGCCGGAACAGTAGAATTCCGCGAATTCGTGTTTCCTGAACACATGACCATGAAAAATCGCAAGCATTATGAAACGATGCTCAAGAAGAACATGAGTGTCGAAGAATATGCCAAGTCAATCGTAAGAACTGAAGAACAGGGCACGCGTATAAACCATATTGTTGAAGCTAACACCATGGTCGGTAAACAGTTTCCTGACACCAAAACACTCATTATTCGAGAGCGAGAGAAGCAAGAACCATACAGACCAGTGCAGTATGCACCGATAGATGTATCGGGATTAGTATCAGTGGTAGAGCGCATGGAAGAACTTTTACAAACACAGATGTATATGCGCCATGAAGTTGAAAGCAGAGTGGTAATAGAAGATAAACGGAGAATACTTGTATGATGCTCAAGGCAGTACAGCTGATCGGTGGTGCAACACGTTCACAAACGATGGGTAGTGGTGGCGTAACGGTCTTGGTTCATGGCTTGTATGAAACTGCCGAGCCAAAAGGGCGCGAGGAAGTCTTGCTGAACAATGATGTGGTACGGAGTGGATCTCTTGTGCGAAAATGGAATTTGAAAGTGAAAGAGTACAGAGTAGGTGAGGACGATGCGGAGTACATGAGAGTGATACAAGAAGTAAGCAAGAAGTATTGCGCCATGGAGAGCGATGGCACACGGTACAAGGTCTATGTACGAAGAATTGACACACGATTCAGAGAAGAATTTGGCACAAAGCATTTGAGAATCGAACTGGAAGAAATACCGTAAGAAAGAAATTCCATGAGTATGCAACCTCTTGTCCATCCCGATACATCGGAACTTCCAAAGAATTATGAGAATGCACTCTTTCGATATGAAACAGAACTGCATGGAGAGACACTGCGTATAGAGATTATACCAAGCAGTATCAAGCCATACACCGTAAAGCGGACGATTGTCACACTCCCGGATGAACTATTTATCAACAAGCCGAGAATAACAAGAGAATACAACCGCGTTCCCGTTGGTTTGCAACAAACAAGCAGTATGAAACTGCGCTTGAATGTTGATGCGGTCGAACGAGAAGTGGCAGAGATGCTCTTGGCACGGCGGTTTGGCTTACAAGCACCGAATGAACTACGGTTTCAAGGATCAGACAATGCGATACGGTTATCGGACACGATCATGCGCTTAGAGCCATTCTATGGGTGGCGTTCGCCACAACCGAGTGCACTCCGTATGCTTGGCACAGCGGAGAACAATGGCGTGCCGTATGCAATGGTCGAACTGAAAGACTTGCGCGGAGTAGCTGAGCGAGGAGAGTTTTACATTGAGCCATTTTCTACTGATGCACAGACAGCATGGATCGATGTGGTAGAGATAGCAAGCGCGGGATTGGGAGCGGTCTATGGTAATGTATGGCGTTTGGAGTGGAATGGCAAGGTACTTTTTGAGGGAATGCAAAAGAGAGTGCCCAGTGTTCGCATCAGTGAAAAACGGAGTGATGCTACTGTTTTTGTACGGCAAGCAGAAGTAGGAATTATGTCGATTGAGCGGACAGTCATGGAAATGACATCGCTTACCGATGCGTACTACACAGACCATGCACAAAACTCAGCGATACAGCGAGAGAATGAGAATGCTTATCATACACTCGGCGATATGATATCTGCTATGAGTGAGGCATGTTCGCGTGTGTATGCCATTCTTTTGCGAACGGATATTGACAGAAGCAGAGCAGAAAAGCGATTTCGGATAGACAGCGATGCCATGTTGAAAGCAATGCAAGGAATCACCAAAGAGGACATTGAAATAC
>DHLT01000062.1:0-1713 GCA_002405405.1 Ignavibacteria bacterium UBA4661
ATCACCATTCGTCAGTGCGGCATTCAAGGGAGCCAATGGATGTTACGCCGTCGATAATGACAAGAGCCGTATTGCTTTCTTCGCGGACGATACGCGCCATTGTTTTAATGTCGGTATATACGCCAGTTGATGTTTCGCTATGCACAAACCACACAAAGCTTGCGTCTGCATGTTCGCGCAGGCAGGCACGAACTTGTTCTTCGGTTGGTGCATGACCCCAATCCACCATGATTTCAACGACATTGATGCCATAACCTTTTGCCATAGCACTCCACTGTTCAGCAAATTTTCCATTATTTATCACAATACCTTTTTCTCCTGCATGAAAAAGAGAGGCAATGGTTGCTTCCGCCGCTCCTGTACCCGATGCCGTTAAGGTCAGTACAGGTTGTTGTGTACAAAAAAGATATTGCAACTGCGTATTGACTCGTTGCATGATGGCAATAAATTCCGGGTTGCGGTGATGGATAATCGGTTCCGCCATTGCGAGTGCAACTTGTTAGGGAATTGGTGTTGGAACAGGCGTAAATAAACGTGTTTTGTGCATACGTGAAGAAAAGTAATAATGTGAAAGAATATCAACCTAAAATAGAAACCGCACAAAGAAAACTACTTTGTGCGGTCGTTGTTAGTCAAGAAGAATGAACTTCTTATACCGCTGTTGTGGGCGATGATGTCGATGGGGCATCGTTCGCCGGTCGCAGTAATTCGCGTGTGAGTTTGGACGTGATTGGCAACTCTTCGCCGCGGATGATCATATCAAGTTCTTCACCATCGAGGATTTCACGTTCGAGGAGAATTTTTGATGTTTTGTGAAGTAATTCAATATTGTCTTGCAAAAGCTTCTCAGCACTATGCATTGCGCCGAGGACGATCCTGCGTACTTCACTATCAATAAGTCGTGCTGTTTCATCGCTATGATTACGCGGATGTGAAATCTCTCGTGCAAGGAACATTTCTTCTTCTTTGTTCGCATAGTTCAGAGGACCAATCGTATCTGACATGCCCCATTCTGTTACCATTTTGCGAGCAAGAGCCGTGCAACGTTCAATGTCATTCTGCGCACCGGTTGTTACTTGATTAAAGACAACACGTTCTGCCGCACGACCTGCAAGCAGGGTAATGAGGCGCGTTTCAATATAATCGCGCGACATCGAATGCAGATCTTCTTTCGGCAGATATGAGGTTACACCAAGCGCACGTCCGCGCGGGATAATCGTTACTTTATGGACCGGATCGCTGTAGGGTAGAAGTTTGCCGGCAAGCGCATGACCCATTTCATGATAAGCAGTTACTTCTTTATCTTTTTCGGAAATCACCATACTCTTGCGCTCGACACCCATGATGATTTTGTCTTTGGCATTTTCAATGTCAGACATGGTAACTTTGTCGCTATCACGGCGCGCCGCTAAGAGAGCCGCTTCATTGATAAGATTTGCCAAGTCAGCACCCGACAAGCCCGGAGTACCGCGTGCAATCGTATTCAACTCGACATCATCGCCGAGAGGTACATTACGAACATGCACTTTGAGAATGCCTTCACGACCTTTGACATCGGGGCGATCAACAACAACTTGACGGTCGAATCGACCCGGACGCATAAGCGCAGGATCAAGTACGTCAGGGCGATTAGTCGCGGCAATCATAATGATGCCGGAGTTCTGTTCAAAGCCGTCCATTTCAACTAAAAGTTGGTTCAGTGTTTGCTCGCGC
>DHLT01000062.1:1851-3257 GCA_002405405.1 Ignavibacteria bacterium UBA4661
CTGTTCGCGCTCATCATGTCCACCGCCAAGACCTGCGCCACGTTGGCGACCAACAGCATCAATTTCATCGATGAAAATAATGCACGGAGCATTCTTTTTGGCTTGTTCAAAGAGATCACGAACACGGCTTGCACCAACACCGACAAACATTTCTACGAAATCGGCACCCGACATCGAGAAGAAGGGTACTTCGGCTTCGCCAGCGACGGCACGGGCAAGAAGTGTCTTGCCTGTACCCGGAGGACCCAGCATTAATACGCCACGGGGAATTTTACCACCTAAACGCTGAAACTTGGTGGGATCGCGTAAAAAGTCAATGATTTCTTGTAATTCTTCTTTAGCCTCGTCCGCACCGGCAACATCACTGAATGTAACTTTGGTTTGATTCTCATTGAGCAGGCGTGCCCGTGCTTTACCAAAGCTAAATATCCCACGACCAC
Organism: Ignavibacteria bacterium UBA4661; assembly: GCA_002405405.1. GTDB lineage: Bacteria > Bacteroidota > Ignavibacteria > Kapaibacteriales > UBA4661 > UBA4661. The sequence goes on from DHLT01000062.1 coordinate 2,292, forward strand.
CGCCACCATTTTGCATACGACGCATAATGACAATGTACACACCAATAAGCACAGCCCATGGTAAAATGGAAATTAATGCACCCCACCAAGGGTTATCACCTTCTTCATAGCGGAAGACGATACCTTTGGTCATCCAGTCTTTTTCGACTTGAGAATCGAGAACACCAATTTTTGTCACGAATTGCGTAATGTCAATAGTCTCATTACGTCCATTGCGCTCACGAAAAATAGTCGCTTTTTCTTTAAGTGTGCCATGAAACTCATAATCGTTAAGCTGGGACTTTGTTATAATTGCCGAACGAATTTTACTCTCATCCAAGAACTGTCGGTACTCTGAATAAGTAATTGGCCATTCGGATTTTTGCCCACCATTGAACAGCATATACATGACGATAACACCGCCAAAAATGCTTAACCAAATCAGTACGGTGCGCATAACTTTACCGAAGCCGGAGTCATCATCATCACCACGAAAACCCATACCATTCTTATTGATTGGCTTACGCTTTTTGGGCTTGGGCGGCTCGTGTTCATTACCTTTTTTTCGTTCATCAATTGACATAAGTATCTCCTTACAGAAAGGCATGTAAAATTCATCAAATAGTTATACTAATATTCATCGTCAGCAGTGCACTATGAAGGGCTTCAACATCAAAGGCAGAGCAAAACATTCCCCGCAATATTTTTTTGATTATTCTTGCGTATTATTCTTCGGCTTCATCTGATACTACGACATAAATGTCTGAAAGGTTGCGACCTAATTCGCCATAATCTATACCATAGCCAACAACAAAGAGCGGATCAATGCTAAAACCCACGTATTTGATCTGCACATCACCCATATACATTGCAGGCTTGATGAGTAGTGTTGCCACTTCGATAGAAGCAGGGTGTAAAGATTGAAGCGACTCAATAATTTTTGATAAAGTTAGTCCGGTATCAACGATATCTTCGATGATTAGAACA
>DHLT01000062.1:3441-3731 GCA_002405405.1 Ignavibacteria bacterium UBA4661
AAGAAGGCATACTCGAACCATAGCTGCTCGCACGAATAAATTCAACCGTATGGGGGGTGTCAAGTGTACGTGAGAGATCAGAGGTAAAGATATATCCACCTTTAAGCACTGAGAGGAGAAGGAGATCCTTTCCGGCATAGTCTTGGTCGATACGCTTGCCGAGTTGTTGTACCTGCTCGGCAATATCTTTGCGAGAGTACAACAGCGTGAATGTTTTGTCGTGCAAACGTACGAGAGAAGAATGTGTATGTTGTGCCGTCATAGCAAGAGGCAATTCTGAACAAACGATT
>DHLT01000100.1:0-830 GCA_002405405.1 Ignavibacteria bacterium UBA4661
ATGAAAGATTTTACCAACCATAAGAAAGAGCGGTGCACCGGGCGGGTGAGGAACTTGTTGTTGTACAGCCGCGGCAGTGAACTCAGCACAATCCCAAAAGGGAACAGTCTTTTGGACGGTGAGTGAGTAAGTGATTAAAGAAACCACAAAGGCAAGCAGTGCAAAACTGCGATGCAGAAGTTTTGTATTCATGCGAACTCGAAATGCAAATGATGAAGTAGAAAAGAATGAAATTTTTGCGAAGAAATCTTTTGTACCAAAGAAGTATTCAACGAAAAAGAATCGCAATTTATCGGATTAGGTTGTATGCAAAACTAAAAAGTAATGATTTTTTTTGCGTTTCTGCGCTCTATAACCGTAATTGCGCGCTTTCACGGTTGATATACCAACAACACCGTTTTCTTTCCACTCTTCTTTTTAGTTACAGAATATGCCGAAAATCAAAGTTGCTAATCCCGTTGTCGAATTAGATGGCGATGAAATGACACGTATTATTTGGTCATTTATTAAGAACAAACTTATCCTTCCGTATATCGATGTTGAGCTGAAATACTTTGATCTTGGTATCGAAAGCCGCGATGCTACTGCTGATGCCATCACCATCGAAGCTGCAGAAGCTATCCGCGAATATGGCGTTGGTGTGAAGTGTGCAACAATTACACCCGACGAAGCCCGTGTAAAAGAATTCAACTTGAAACAAATGTGGAAATCGCCGAATGGTACAATTCGTAATATCCTTGATGGTACAGTCTTCCGCGAGCCAATTGTCTGCAAGAATGTTCCACGTCTTGTTTCAAATTGGACGGCACCGATCATCGTAGGTCGTCATG
>DHLT01000100.1:862-10891 GCA_002405405.1 Ignavibacteria bacterium UBA4661
AACCATCCGTAATATTTTGGATGGAACTGTTTTTCGTGAACCAATCGTTTGCAAAAATGTACCTCGTTTAGTTCCTAACTGGACTGCGCCTATTTGTATTGGTCGTCATGCTTTTGGTGATCAGTACCGTGCCACAGATTTTGTTACCAAAGGCAAAGGAAAACTCACGATTACATATACGCCGGATGATGGCTCTACGCCGCAGTCTTTCGAGGTGTATAATTTCAAAGGTGATGGTGTTGCCTTGGCGATGTACAACACGGATGAGTCAATTGTTGGTTTTGCGCAGTCATGCTTCAATCTTGCCTTGTCGAAGAAATGGCCCTTATACATGAGTACGAAAAACACGATTCTCAAAAAGTATGATGGTCGTTTCAAAGATATTTTCGAGAAAGTTTATGTAGAGCAATACAAAGAGAAATTTGCAGAAGCAGGTATTACGTATGAGCATCGGTTGATTGATGACATGGTGGCATCGGCACTCAAAATGAATGGCAATTTTGTGTGGGCTTGTAAAAACTATGATGGCGATGTGCAAAGCGATATTGTGGCACAAGGTTTTGGTTCGTTGGGATTGATGACCTCTGTTCTGCTGACACCGGATGGTAATACGATGGAGTCAGCAGCCGCGCATGGTACCGTTACGCGCCACTATCGTATGCACCAGCAAGGCAAGCCAACGTCGACGAATCCGATTGCATCGATTTTTGCATGGACACGCGGATTAGCATTTCGTGGCAAAAAAGATGGCAATACGGAGTTAATCAACTTTGCAAACACCTTGGAGCGCGTGTGCGTAGAGAGCGTAGAGCAAGGACACATGACCAAAGACTTGGCAGTGTGTGTCCACGGGAATGCAGTCGAGCATGGCAAACACTTCCTCTACACCGAAGAATTTTTGGATGTCATCGACAGCAATTTGCGTTCGGCATTGACGGTGTGACAGCTTTGTGAGCTTGATAGTAATCGTAATGATTAAGGCGAGCATAGAATAATTGCTCGCCTTTTTTTCATTAGAACTTTTTGGACATGAGAAATTTTTCCATTCTGCTTTCGATAGTAAATTGTACTATATCCTGCTTACGTACTTCGCGTGAAATATGATGCAGAAGTATATCGACAGATACATATTATACGCTGAATCATAATGATTGACACAACCTATCTCCAACGTTGTATTGCGACATTATCGCAAGCATACTCGCTCTTACTCAGTGCAGAGCGTGAGAGCATTATGTATGACATGTATCGCTCTGCTTGTGTCAAAGAATTTGAAATTATTCTTGAGCAGATCGGTAAGCTCTTGCGTAAGGTTTTAAAGTCATATTTTCATTCTGCAAAAGAAGTAGATCGATTACAGTTCAAGGACATTTTTCGTCATGCTGTTGTGCACAGTATCATTAGTGATGAAGAATGCGAACGATGGTTAGTATATCGTGATAATCGCAACAATACAGCACATGATTATGGCGAAGATTTTGCGGAGCAGACACTACAACTTTTGGCAGAATTCATTGCTGATGCAACCCGCATGGTAACACATATCGAGCAGAACAATGCTTCTCAGAGAGAAAGATAGACAAGCGCTCATTGCTATTTTTTCTTCGGTGGACATACCTATCGAAGTGTGGGCGTATTGCAGTCGTGTCAATGGCACAGCACATTCCGGTAGCGATCTTGATCTTGTGTTTCGTACTGCCGACTTGCAACCCTTACCCTTTGCAGTGTATAGTAACCTTGTTGAGCGTATTTACGATAGTACGATTCCTATTGTGGTAGAGTTGCGCGATTGGTCGCGTTTGCCTGCAAGTTTTCATCAGAACATTACAGCACGCCATGAAATTTTATTCCCTCCTCAACAATCATAGTTCCCTCTTACTCCATGACACATTTCGTCCCTGATATTCAGTATCGTTCCGATGATTCTTCTTCACAGTCTTCTTATGGACAAACTTTTGACGCACTATGGATTGCAGCACACCCCGATGATGCCGAGTTAACTTGTGGTGGAAGCATTGCGGCAATGGTGCAAGAGGGCAAGCGCGTTGCTATCGTTGATTGTACGCGGGGCGAACTTGGTTCACGCGGTACACCTGAAACACGTCGTGAAGAAGCGATTGCGGCATCAAAGGTTTTGGGTATTGGTGAACGCTGGAATCTCGGTATTCCTGATGGTGATGTCACGATTACACCCGACCATATTCAGCGCATTGTCGTAGCGTTACGATATTTTCGACCAACTCTTCTGCTATTCCCACCTAACTTTGATCGCCATATCGATCATGAAGATGTACATCGCCTTGTTCGCAAAGCACATTTTGCCAGCGGACTGCGAAAAATCGAAACTATGTTTCATGGGGAAGCTCAAGCACCATTTCGCCCGAAGCGCATGTTTGCCTATATGCAGACCTACACGATTCCCGCAGATTTATATATCGACACAAGTACCACCTTTGAATATAAACTTCGTGCAATGCGGGCATACAGTACGCAGTTTCATACCGAGCAGAAACATATAGACGACCAAGAACCGCAAACATTTATTTCGCGCCCGGAGTTTGTGTAATTTATCGATGCACGAGCGCGCTATTTTGGGGAGCGTGTTGGGGTAAAATACGCGGAGGCATACCAAACAATTGAGCCATTAGGGCTTTCGTCTTTATCGTTATTGCTGTAGCTGTACCGGAAAATATCGCCTAGAAAAATTTTTCTGCAAAAATTCTTGGTATCGGAAAACTTCTCTCCTATTTTAGCTACATCAACCTCGATACGATGTATTCTCGACAAGTACCCTTTCAAGATTTCTCTCAAGATAGTGTTGCAAAAAATACCACCGCTTGTCTGTCATAGCTTGGGCTGGTATTTGTTCTATGGGGAAGTTGCTTACGATGGCAAGCGTACCGTTGTGCATACGCGCTTGTACGAAGAAAAGCATAGACTCCTTGAAGAATCTTTCGCACGAAGTCAAATCGTACGACGTTCATATCGAGTACGCAGAGCATAGATGATAGTTATTGTGGGTTGGCACGCATATCTCGTACAATTATAGTTCGTGCAGGCATATCGACAGATTTATACAGACATACACAGACATTTGCTGATTTTTTTTCGCTCATAGTATCAATCACTTTTTTGTTCGTTACGGAGGTTTTCATGTCGCAAGCAATACGCCGCGCGGCTGTTATTGGTTCAGGAACAATGGGTGCGCAAATTGCCGCACACTTGACGAATGCCGGAATTCCAACCTTGATTTTAGATATTCCCGCCACAGAAGGCAAAGACAAAAATGCTATTGTCAAAGCAGGTGTTGAGCGTGCGCGCAAAGCAAAGCCTGCAGCATTTATGGCGGCAGATCGGGCGCATTTGCTTACGCTAGGAAATACCGAAGACGACTTTGCCAAACTCGGCGAAGTTGATTGGATTATCGAAGCTGTGTTTGAAAAACTTGATGTCAAACATGAGTTGTGGGAACGTGTTGAAAAAGTTGCTGCACCTCATGCCATCATTAGTTCTAATTCGAGTGGTATCCCAATGGCAATGCAAATCGAAGGGCGTAGCGATAGCTTCAAAGCGCGTTTTGTCGGGGCACACTTTTTTGTGCCACCACGCTATTTGTATTTGTTGGAATTGATTCCTACACCGCATACAACCTCACAAACACTGGCGACGCTTCGTGAATTCGGCGATAAAGTCCTTGGTAAAGGGATTGTCATTGCCAATGATGTTCCCGGCTTTGTCGCAAATCGTATCGGTGTGTACTCGCTTATGCAGTGCATGAAAGCAATGAATCAGTATGGCTTGACACCGAATGAAGTTGATGTACTGACAGGTACACTTATCGGACGACCAAAGTCAGCGACATTCCGTACAGCGGATTTATCGGGTATTGATGTTCTTGCTAATGTTGCTAATGGACTTGCGGCAACGACGGGAGAAGACTTTGCTCTGCCGCCGATCATTTCAGCGATGCTTGAGAAAAAATTATTGGGCGAAAAAACAAAAGCAGGTTTCTACAAAGCGGATAAATCATCAGGCAAGCGAACAATTCTGACCTTGAATTTTGATACGCTTGAATATGAAGATCGTGGTAAAGTAACTATCAAAGCAACGGAAGAGATTAAGAAACTTGATTCTGCTTCGGCACGCCACAAAGCGTTGATGTCTCTTGAGGGTAAGTACGGGGATTTCATGCGCGTAACAACATATGATATGCTTCACTATGCGTGTGAGAAAGTCGGTGTTGTGGCAAGCGATTATCGTGAAATTGATAATGGCTTAAAATGGGGCTTCGCATGGGAACTCGGTCCTTTTGAGATCATCGATATCCTTGGTCATCAAGCCGTTGCGGATGCTTTTGTCGGTATGGGTAAAACCATTCCCGCAATACTTAGTGAACGGATTGCATCGGGCGAGAAATTCTACCCTGAAACTCAGCCTTCAACAACAATGCACGGCGCTATTGTGTTGAAAGATTTGAAACGTGATGCTACCAAGATTATCAAGAAAAACTCGGGTGCTTCGTTAGTCGATCTTGGCGATGGTATTGCCTTGTTGGAATTCCACAGCAAAATGAATGCTCTCGGTGATGAAGCGGTGAATATGGGCATTTGGGCGCAAAAAAATCTTGGGCAGAATTTTGAAGGATTAGTTGTTGGTAACAATGGCGAAAATTTTTCTGCGGGTGCAAATCTTGCAGCAATTCTTGGTGGTGCACAAGCAGGTGAATTCGATGAGATTAACATTGCTATCAAGCGATTCCAAAAATTTACTGTTGGTATGCGCTATGCGCCATTTCCGGTGGTCGTAGCACCATTTAATCTTGCCCTTGGCGGTGGTTGCGAAATCCAATTGTGGTCAGATGCAGTGCAAGCAAGCGCGGAACTCTATACAGGATTGGTAGAAATGGGTGTTGGCTTGATTCCTGCCGGTGGTGGAACGACAGAAATGTTGATTCGTTTTGCTCAGCAATTACACCCCGAAGCAAATCCTTTTGAAGCTCCTAAACGTGCGTTTATGATGATTGCCATGGCAAAGGTTTCGACGTCTGCACTCGAAGCCCGCGAGATGGGGATTCTTCGTGCAAACGATGGCATTACGATGAATCGTGCTCGCGTGATTCAAGCGGCAAAAGAGCGTGCCTTGACGCTGGCAAAAGATTATGTTATACCTACCCCGCGTACCGTAACAGTACTCGGTGAGAGTGCATATGCCAATCTTGTGCAAGCCGCATGGTCAATGCGTGAGGCAAATCAAATCACCGATTATGATCTGCACTTGGCAAAGAGCTTGGCGCGCATTCTTTCAGGTGGTCTTCTTAATCGTAAAGAAACCGTCAGCGAGGACTATTTGCTTGATTTGGAGCGTGAAGTGTTCTTGTCCTTGTGCGGTCAGCGCAAAACACAAGAGCGCATCGCCAGCATTTTGACCAAAGGCAAACCGCTTCGTAACTAAGCGTGGAGCATTTGAGGAGAACTTTTTTCAAAGTAACCTAACCCAGTCCTTAGGACAGCCCTCTACTTAGAGGAGAGGGCAGCTTAAGAAAACGCACACGTTTGCGAAATCGGGAGAGGTTTCAAAAGTTACATTGGAAAAGTTTCTCTCAATGCAAAGTGAATGAACTATCTTTTTTGATTTCAACTACGAGTATAGAACCATGAAAAATGCAGTAATCGTCAGCGCGGTACGGACAGCCGTAGGGCGCGGCAAAAAAGGAACACTTGCTAATACTCGACCCGATGATTTGGGCGCATTAGTGATTGAAGAAGCGGTCAAGCGCGCAGGCATCTCGAAAGCATTAGTCGAGGATGTGATTATGGGTTGTGCTATGCCCGAAGCCGAGCAGGGTTTGAATGTTGCCCGTGCGGCAAGTATTCTTGCGGGTTTGCCGGATTCATCGGCGGCAATGACCATCAATCGTTTTTGTTCGAGTGGTTTACAGTCTATCGCATTAGTTGCACAGTCAGTGATGACCGGCATGAGTGATTGCGGAGTTGCCGGCGGTATGGAGTCGATGAGTATGATTCCGATGTCGGGCAATACACCATCGCTCAATCGTAAACTTGTGGATACACGCCCCGGTGTGTATATGAATATGGGTCTGACAGCTGAAAATGTTGCCGTGAAATATGGTATTTCACGCGAGGAGCAAGATGAGTTTGCTGTGCGCTCACATCAAAATGGTGTGCGTGCTACGCAAGAAGGAAAGTTCAAAGATGAGATCGTACCTGTTTCGGTGCGGGTTGACTCGCTGAAAGGAACAAAAGTCAAATCGGAGACAGTGTCTTTTGACAAAGATGAATTGCTCCGTGCTGATACATCGATGGAGACATTAGCACAGTTGCGTCCTGCCTTCAAAGAAGGTGGTACGGTAACAGCAGGTAATGCCTCGCCATTTAGTGATGGTGCGGCGGCAGTAGTGGTGATGAGCGAAGACAAAGCCCGCGAGCAAGGCGTAAAGCCACTCGCACGGTTTGTAACCTTTGCCGTAGCAGGTGTTGCTCCTGAATACATGGGCATTGGTCCCGTTGAAGCAGTACCCAAAGCATTGAAAAATGCAGGACTAACGCTCAATGATATTGATCTTATCGAACTCAACGAAGCATTTGCCGCACAGGCACTTGCGGTCATTAAAACGCTCGGCATGGACATGAGTAAAGTCAATGTGAATGGCGGTGCCATCGGTTTGGGGCATCCTTTGGGTTGTTCCGGGGCAAAGCTCACAGTATCAGCGATCCATGAATTGCAACGACGAGGCGGCAAATATGGTTTGATTACCATGTGCGTAGGCGGCGGTCAGGGCGCGGCAGGCATTATTGAAATGTTATAGCATCATTTTTCTTTCATTTTTTAACACAAACGAGGAGCATCATGACAGACACAGCGGTAAAACAACAGCGTGGCGGCGCATTTCTTATCGAAGCGATTGAGCCACAAGACATTTTTATTCCCGAGGATCTCTCCGAAGAACTTCTGAGTGTCTCGAAACTTGTAGAAGATTTTGTTACGAATGAAATCGAGCCAAATGTTGATCGGCTGGAAAAATTAGAGCCGGGATTAAATGAGGAATTACTTCGCAAACTTGGTGAAACCGGTATTATCGGTATGGAAATTTCCGAAGAGTTTGGTGGTGCGGATTTGCCGAAAACAGCAACGATGCTTGTTTCAGAAAAACTCTCTGCTGCCGGTGGATTTGCAACAACATTCGGTGCGCATCAAAGTATCGGTTCGTTGCCGATTGTGTAATTCGGTAATCAAGCACAAAAAGAAAAGTATTTGCCAAAAGTTGTTACTGCCGAGTTGATTGGTGCGTATGCGCTCACCGAACCCAATGCCGGATCGGATGCACAAGGCGGTAAAGTCAAAGCCGTACTGAGCAAAGATGGCACACACTACATTCTTGATGGAACGAAAATGTGGATCACCAATGGTGGTTTTGCAGATTACTTTATCGTGTTTGCAAAAATTGATGGCGAGAAAGAAAAATTCAGTGCCTTCATTGTCGAGCGTGCATGGGAAGGCGTTAGTACCGGTGGCGAAGAACACAAAATGGGTATTAAGTCGTCTTCGACACGCATGATTATGTTCGACAAAGTGAAAGTTCCGGTTGAGAATTTACTTGGCGAAATAGGTCAAGGGGCAAAAATCGCATTCAACATTTTAAATACCGGACGCTTTAAACTTGGCGCAGGTGCGCTCGGCGGTGCAAAGCATTCACTCAATCTTGCAACGAAATATGCCAAAGAGCGTAAGCAGTTTGATACATATATCTGCAACTTCGGCATGATGCAGGAGAAGCTCGCGGAAATGGCATTACGGAGTTATGCAATCGAGTCGGTCATCTACCGCACAGCGGGTTTGATAGATGCAGCCATCGGCGATGAAAAAGACAGCAACAAGCGTTTGAAATCGATTGAAGAATATGCTATTGAGTGTTCAATTATCAAAGTTATGGGCAGTGAGCTTTTGGACTTTGCTGTCGATGAAGGTGTGCAAATTCATGGTGGCTATGGATACTCGCAAGAATATGCTATCGAGCGGGCATATCGTGATAGTCGTATCAATCGTATTTACGAAGGAACGAATGAAATCAACCGAATGCTCACAACGAGTATGCTCTTGAAACGTGGCATGAAAGGCGATATCCCATTGCTCAAAGCTGCACAAGAAGTCGGTAAAGAAGTGCTTGATCCGGTGTTTGATTTTGATGAACCGGAAGGAACACTTGCTGAAGAGCGCATGGTCGTGCAGGGCTTGAAAAAAGCGGCTCTGATGGTAGCGGGTGCTGCGGCAATGAAGTTTGGTCCGAAACTCGAATCAGAGCAAGAGATTCTTGCACGGTGTGCCGATATGGCATTCCTGGTGTATGCATGCGAATCGGCATTGCTTCGTACTCTGAAACTTGAAGCCAATGGCCAAGACATTGCTTTGCAAGACAAAATGGTGCAAGTCTATGTGCATGAAGCGGCTGAAAAAGCAATGCAGATTGGTCGTGAAGCAATTTGTCGCTTTGTAGAAGGTGACGAACTGCCGGTGTATATCTCTGCACTCAAACGCTTTACAAAGCACACGATGCGGAATACAATTGCACTTCGTCGTGATATTGCCGCTGCTGTGATTGAAGCTGACGGTTATCCTTTCAAAAACTAAGATTAAGAACAGCGGGAGAATTGCTTATATGTAATTCTCCCGCATTGTTTGCTCAGGATATCTTGGGGACTGTGGGTTATATCTTGATTAAATTCCTTGTTGGGCATCTTCTTTTTTTTCTTTGCAAGACATGATGACTTTGCATTATTTTTTCGAGTAGTGGTGTGATCGTTCTTCCTTGTTGTGTCTTCTTCGCTTTTTATAACTCATCTCTGCTTTCTTTCTGCTTATTCCATTCGTGATTTTATGGAAACATCCCACGCTTATCCTCGCACTTGGACAAAACATTATGACAAAAAAGTGCCTCATACGTATGAGTATCCGAAGCTTGCTTTGTGGCAATTGGCAGAAAGTGCCGCAAAAGAGTTCCCTGATAATGATATCTGTGAGTTCTTAGGTAAAACAACGACCTATCGTACTATGTGGAATGATGTGTTATGTTTTGCACAGGCGCTACAAGCAATGGGAGTAAAAAAAGGTGATCGCGTTGCGATTATGCTTCCGAATTGCCCACAGTATATTGTGGCATTCTATGGAGCGCTACGTGCAGGTGCGATCGTCGTAGGCATCAATCCACTCTATACACCACGTGAACTTGAGCTTGTTCTGAATGACAGTGGATCGGAAACATTGATTATCCTTGATTTGAAATACCATGTGTATGATGAAGTAGCATCATCGACCAATATCAAGAACTTGATGGTAACAGGGATGCAAGATGCCATGCCTTTTCCCAAAAATTGGCTTTTTCCACTGAAAATGAAAAAAGATAAACTGGGGATTCAGGTGCCTTATGGCAACAAAGCCTGGCGATTTACTGATGTTGTAAAAAAAGCTAAACCACCGCCAACGTCGGTTGATATGGACCCCGTGAATGATATTGCTCTCTTGCTGTATACAGGGGGAACAACCGGTATTCCTAAGGCGGCAATGCTCACACATTATAACTTGGTATCAAACTGTGTGCAGAACTCTTTGTGGCTTGGTCTCGATGAAAAAACTCGCGGTAAACAGATCGTTGGCTCCGTCTTGCCATTTTTCCATAGCTATGGATTATCAACCGAATTAAACTTGGGTATTTATGGTGGATCAAAGTTAATTCTCATGCCGCGCTTTGATGTTAAGATGGCTGTTGAAGCGATTCAAAAGCATCGCATTACCATTTTTCCCGGAGTGCCGGCAATGTACATTGCCAGCAATAACTTTAAAGACATCAAGAACTACGACTTGAGCAGTGTGCGCTATTGCACATCCGGTGCAGCAGCATTGCCGATTGAGGTTGCCCAGGAGTTTGGGCGCATTACCAAAGGTGCCAAACTCGTCGAGGGATATGGTTTATCTGAAGCATCGCCCGTTACGCATTGTAATCCGCTGAATGGTGAA
>DHLT01000117.1:0-1967 GCA_002405405.1 Ignavibacteria bacterium UBA4661
TATCTTAGAAATTATAAGAAAAGAATTTCCTGCTATTGCTGTGGTTATGGTTACCGGCTCGGACAAAAACTTTTCTGCGTCAATTGCTCGTGCTCGTGATTTAGGGGGAAAGCGTTTCATTGCTAAAACAGATTTGAAGAGTGAGTAAATTCTAAATACAATTCGTGACGAATACCGTAGCACTACTCCTGACAGAAGTACTGATGATAAAGAGGCACAAGAGGCATTGGACATCGTTAGCCGTTTCGGCTTGGTTGGTGTCAGTCCTGCTCTTATCAGAATCGCCAAACAACTCATCCGTTATGCCAAAACGAATTTGAATGTCATGTTGGCAGGTGAGACCGGTACCGGTAAAAAAATTGCTGCAAACATTATTCACGCGCTGAGTCAGCGCAATCGTAAACAGATGATTACGGTTGATATTGTTAATATCTCGCGTGAGTTATTTCAATCAGAGCTTTTTGGTCATGTAAAAGGCGCATTTACCGGAGCATTAGCAGATAAAAATGGACTCTTTCTCGAAGCTGATGGCAGCACTTTGTTTATTGATGAAATCGGTGATATGAGTTTAGATCAGCAAGCTAATCTTCTGCTTCCTGTGCAAGAACAGCGTTTTCGTCCAGTCGGTGGCAACAGCGAAAAAAATGTTGATGTACGCTTTGTCTGTGCTACGAATCGTGATATTCCTGCTATGTGCAAAGCAGAGCGATTTCGGAGTGATCTCTTCCATCGACTCAATGGTGTTACAATTACTCTGCCCCCCTTACGTGATCGAAAAGATGACATCCCTGTTATAGCTCAGTATTGGGTAAAGCAGTTTAACCACAAGCATGGTACAGAGATTACTATTGATCTTGATGCACGCGAAACACTCAAGCAATATCCTTGGTATGGTAATGTGCGCGAACTGGAGCAAACACTGAATCGCATTTTAGAGACAAAGCCCGTTAATGGAGCAATTACATCGACAGATGTGCAAGAAGCTGTTTCAACACAAGCGGAGCCACTATATTCCGGAGGGGATTCTCGCTCCGAGGTTGTGCCTGTGCAGAATATGGAGAAAAGTAAACGTGCTATTTTGATTGAAGCACTTAATGCCCACAAAGGCAATAAATCAAAAGTCGCGAATGCGCTTGACATTACTCGCGATACAGTGTATCGTTGGATTAAAGAGTTTGGAATCCAAGAATATCAAAAAGATGATTGGCGATAAGCACTATGCTAGAAGATATTGCTTAGTCGTGATGGTACTGTTCATTGCGCAGAATTGTAAAACCACGATACAGTTGTTCTAAAAAAATCACGCGTACTAATTGGTGGGAGAAAGTCATTTGCGAGAGTGCTACGCTTGCAGTGGCGCGACCATACACTGCGTCCGAAAAGCCAAAGGCACCGCCAATAACAAAGACAATGCGTTTTGCACCGGAAGAGCGATATTTCTCGATTTGCTGGGCAAATTGGCGCGACGTATAGTGTTTACCATGTTCATCAAGTAGAACGACAATGTCGGTGGGATGGAATTTTTTGAGGATAAGCTCACCCTCTTTTTCCTTGAGCACATCGAGTGGTAGGGTGTGTACTTGCGAGATATCAGGAATAATTTCAACAGCAAAATTGGTATAGTGTTTTAGCCGTTCGGCAAAAAGAGCTACACCTTGTTCCACAAAACTCTGCTCTGTTTTACCTACAACGAGTAATGTTGTCATCATAATCGTAGCAACTCCGACATCATGCTATCGTATGTTTTCCGTCGAACGGCGATGAGTGCCATATTGTAGATTGATAAACGAAGCATTGTCTGCCTGAGCACTTTGGAGTTCGTATTGCCGCAGTCGCGTAATAAAGTCGCCATATCCTTCGCCAAGACGCTCAATAAGCTTGGCTCGCACGGTGGCATGCCACTCTTCCTCGAGAATGCTGAATTGTACCGATGAGCGGCGATAGCCATCAGGAAGTACACGATGATT
>DHLT01000117.1:2129-3028 GCA_002405405.1 Ignavibacteria bacterium UBA4661
AATGCCTTCGCGAACCGCGCCAAGACGCTCAATTGCTTGTTGTGAACGCTCATTACGGACATCGGCAACAAACTGCACACGTACACAGCGTAATTCCTCAAAGGCATAACTTAAGAGTAGAAATTTACTTTCGGTATTAATTGCTGTACGCCGTGCTTCCTTCGCATACCATGTTCCGCCGATCTCTAACCAGCGATGCGTTTTGTGAGTGGACATGTATCGCGTGACACCAATAACACGATTGTTGGTACGGTGTACTACAGCGAAGGTTTGCTCACTCTTTGCGGCATCAACCGTGAGCATGTTTTCGATGTAGGTTTGAAACTCATCGCGTGTCGATAGCACACCATGCATCTGACCATAGAAAATATTATTCCAGATTTCTGCATCGCCTTGTCCTGCTTGTGCGAGATCATACACATCATCAAAGCAGATCGGACGCAGGATAATGTGTTTTCCTGTCAGAGTAATGGGTGCAAACATAGATATTGAACTGACAATAGGTTACAAGAGTGGAGAAGCGAATTTAGTGAATTGATTTAAAGAAGCGCTCTGTCCGTAGGGATTTAAATTTTTCCGAGATACTCGGATTATGTGTATCCCATGACCAGTACACAACCATAGGTGTACCGACGACATTTTCTTTGGGAATAAATCCCCAAAAGCGGCTATCCAAGCTCTCATCACGGTTATCACCCATGCCGAACACATAATCACGCTCAACGGTGTAGGTCGTTGTGGGTTTGCCGTCGATTAATACTGTTGCTCCTTCAGCACCGACCAGATGTCCTTCTCTGCGAATGAAAATGTCCCACTCATGAAGATTGTCGATAGAGATTTTCACGATATCACCTTTTTTCGGAATACGAAGTGGACCATAGTTATTGCGTGTCCAACCC
>DHLT01000194.1:0-6565 GCA_002405405.1 Ignavibacteria bacterium UBA4661
AGTATAGGTAAAATGTGTGCTCTTTGGATCAAAGACAAAAAAAGAATCTCTTGCAGTGTTGGTGCGGATGTATCGGTGCGATTCAGCAACGCTTCAACTTTTTTTCGGAGCGTTGTATGCAAGGCAATGTTCTGAACGGGAATAGATGTTGTTGTTATTAATCCCCATAGACGCTTCGTTACGACAGTCGAGAGAATGCCTTTTTGTACAAGGTGCCTTTGAATTTTTTTTGCGGGATGTAGTATGTCCCAGCATCCTATTGTGATAAATGAACTCATTGCATAAGGCATCTTTTGTTTACGTATGAACCAGAGCATACGTTCTATCAACGCTTCCTCAGTGAATGTTGTATCGCCTGACAGTATTCGTTTGCGATTGTTTGCAAGGCGAATGTAGAACTGCTCTTCTTGTTTGTAGACTTCAACGACCCCACGTATAATGCCTTCAAAGAGCAGTGACACGGCTAATGTGTACCATTGGCGGGCTCCGCTTGTCAAATGCTTAATGGCTGTTTTACCGTCAAGCTGTATGCAAAAAAGAAAATAAAGGTCGGTAAGTGTATAGCGTGGATCAGCAATCATACGCTAGTTCCGTAAAAAGTGGACTGAGAAATTTTTCTGCATTATACAATGCTTTTAGCGAAATTGTTGCAGGGCATGGTAGTGTCTTCGTATTAATTTTTCTTTAAAATGTATGCTTGTTATTCGTGCTGCCACATTTGTGGACATTCCACAAATACATGTTTTAGCTCATACTATTTGGCAACCTACTTTTCGGGAGATTTTATCCCAAGAACAGATAGCGTATATGCTGGAAGCTATGTATTCACCTGAGTCACTGACCCAACAAATGACATCAGGGCAGCATTTTGTTATGGCAGAATGGTCGGGTGAACCTGTAGGGTATGCATCGTATTCGCACAAATCTGCTGATACAACACATTTGCATAAAATTTATCTTCTGCCTGCGATGCAGGGCAAGGGCATTGGCAAAGAATTGATTGCCACTATCGAAGCTCGCGCAAAAGAAGCTGGGGCAACTGCGATAGAACTCTGTGTGAATCGCTATAACAACGCAAAAATCATGTATGAAAAAGTTGGTTTTGTTGTTCTGCGCGAAGAAGATTTTCCTATTGGTCCATATTGGATGATTGATTATGTCTTGCGAAAAGAATTGACCTAAAGGATTCAATTACACTCAAAAATACCCGACTGTCCGCAAGGAAATTTTCTTAGTTTGAAGTCTATTTTGGAACAAAGAGCAGTGTATTCGTGTTTTCATCTTTACTATCTCATTGTTGGAGGATTCTATGGCGTACATAAGCCGTTTTACAAAGTATTCCATCGGAAAAAAAATCATTATGGGGATTTCCGGGTTGGGATTATGCGTGTTTGCGTTGGTACATCTGAGCGGTAATTTCCTTTTGCTCAAAGGACAGGCAGAATTTAATGCCTATGCGGACATTTTGCATAACAAGATACCGGGCTTTGTCGCGGTAGAGCTTGGTTTGGCGGCGTGCTTCATTGTGCATATGTGGATGGGTATATCATTGGCAATTCAGAATCGCAATGCACGACCTCAACAGTATGCGGTTAAAAAATCAAATACTACTTCGTTGGGTTCTTCGACAATGGCATATACGGGTACATACTTTATTCTTTTTCTGATTATTCATCTGATGAATATCAAATTCGCTTTCTTGCCAAAGCCGATTGTTGATCCCAGTATTGATAAATATACAGTTACTGCAATGGTGCTTGCCCAGCCGGCATGGTCATTTTTTTATATCATTTCATCGATTATTTTGGGTATTCATTTGAGCCACGGATTTTATAGTGCGTTTCAATCGCTTGGTATTGCCGGTGAAAAGACTACACCAAAATTGTTGATTGCCGCGCGTATTTATGGTCTTGTCATTGCCGTTGGGTATTCGTACATCGCGGTTTCCATGCTCATGCTTCATCGATAATTATATCTCATCTCTTCTCACTTGGAGGTTCTTTTATGGGTATTACACTGGATGCAAAAATCCCCTCTGGAAATATCGCCGATAAATGGGACAAGCATAAGTTTGAATCTAAACTTGTGAATCCCGCAAATCGTAGAAAGTTTACAGTGCTTGTTGTAGGAACAGGCTTAGCAGGTGCTTCAGCCGCGGCAACACTTGCCGAGCAAGGATATAAAGTAAAAACATTTTGCTTTCAAGATTCTCCGCGTCGTGCACACAGTATTGCGGCTCAAGGCGGTATCAATGCCGCGAAAAACTATCGTAATGATGGCGACAGTGTTTATCGCTTGTTCTATGATACAATCAAGGGGGGCGACTATCGTGCCCGCGAAGCGAATGTGCATCGCCTTGCGCAGGTGAGTGTTAATATCATTGACCAATGTGTTGCTCAAGGTGTTCCTTTTGCTCGTGAGTATGGCGGATACTTAGATAACCGTTCATTCGGTGGTACGCAAGTAGCACGAACATTCTATGCCGCTGGGCAAACGGGGCAGCAACTCCTACTTGGTGCATACAGCGCATTGTCGCGTCAGATTGAGCAAGGCGCAATTGAAAGTCATACACGTACTGAAGTGCTGGACATCGTTGTCGTCAATGGTCGTGCACGTGGCATTATTACTCGTCATTTGATTACCGGCGAAGTCAAACGCCACATGGGTGATGCCGTATTGCTGTGTACCGGTGGATATTCAACCGTATTTTTCCTCTCAACCAATGCGATGGGTTGTAATGTGACGGCAACATGGCGTGCCCACAAAAAAGGTGCAGTGTTTGCGAATCCATGCTTTACACAAATTCATCCAACATCGATTCCCGTGCATGGCGAAAATCAATCCAAGCTGACGCTCATGAGCGAAGGTCTACGGAATGATGGACGTGTATGGGTGCCAAAAGCCAAGAATGATAAACGTCGTGCAGAAGATATTCCTGAAGCAGAGCGTGACTACTATCTTGAGGAGCGGTATCCGTCTTTCGGTAATCTTGTTCCGCGTGATGTAGCTTCACGTGCTGCAAAAAAGGTATGCGACGAAGGTCGTGGAGTGGGTTCGAGCGGACAATCGGTGTATATGGATTTCCGTGACTCGATCAAACGACTTGGCAAACAAGTGATTACTGAAAAGTATGGTAATCTCTTTGATATGTATCATAAAATTACCGGCGAAAATCCAATGGAACAGCCGATGCGAATTTATCCGGCGCCCCACTATACTATGGGTGGCTTGTGGGTAGATTACAATCTTATGAGTACGATTCCCGGTCTGTTTGTCCTTGGCGAAGCAAACTTCTCCGACCATGGTGCAAATCGCTTGGGTGCAAGTGCCTTGATGCAAGGTTTAGCTGATGGTTACTTCGTTATACCATATACCTTGGCTAATTATTTTGGTGCAACAACACTCGAAAAAGTTGATACACAAAATCCTGCTTTCGGAGATGCTGAAAATACTGTCAAAGAACGTTTGAATCGTATTCTTTCCGTCAAAGGAAATCGCACGGTAGATTCTTTTCATAAAGAACTCGGTCGTGCTATGTGGGATAACTGCGGCATGTCGCGTAATGCTGAAGGATTAACCAAAACAATTGAGCACATTAGCAAACTGCGCGATGAATTTTGGAATACCGTTCGCGTTCCGGGCGATGCTAACTATGTTAATCCTGAATTGGAGAAAGCAGGTCGTGTTGCAGACTTTTTGGAATTCTCTGAGTTGATGTGCCGCGATGCTCTGAGTCGCAATGAGTCCTGCGGTGGTCACTTCCGTGAGGAATACCAAACCGAAGATAATGAGGCACGTCGTGATGATGAGAATTACTGCTATGTAGCAGGATGGGAGTTTAATGGCGTTGGAAAAGAACCAACTCTACACAAAGAGCAATTGGTGTTTGACAATGTGAAGCTTACCCAACGTTCGTACAAATAAGTGTTTATCTTGAATTAACGGAGATTATACTCATGTCAGCATCAACAATTAGTGTTACGCTCAAAATTTGGCGGCAAAAAAATCCGCAAGATAAAGGGCATTTTGAAACTTATCCGATTACGGTTTCGACTGATGCATCATTCTTGGAAATGATTGACCAGCTTAATGGTGATTTGATTGTACAAGGTAAAGATCCGGTCGCTTTTGACCATGATTGTCGTGAGGGTATTTGTGGTATGTGTGGTGCCATGGTGAATGGCTATGCACATGCACATGAGAAAGCAACAACACTTTGCCAAACACACATGCGTTCTTTCAAAAATGGTGAAGAAATTGTTATTGAGCCATGGCGAGCATCAGCATTTCCGATTATTAAAGATTTGATGGTCGATCGCTCATCTTTTGACAAGATTATACAGTCCGGTGGATACATTTCTGTGTCTACAGGAAGTGCACCGGATGCAAATGCAACACCAATCTCAAAAATAGCAGCTGATCACGCTTTTGCATCTGCGGCTTGTATCGGTTGCGGTGCTTGTGTGGCGGCATGTCCGAATGCTTCTGCGATGCTTTTTGTTTCGGCAAAAATTTCACATTTGGCACATTTGCCGCAAGGTCGTGTGGAAGGTAAAAAACGTGCGGCGGCAATGATTGACCGTATGGATGAGCTTGGATTTGGAAATTGCACAAATCACCGCGAATGCGAAGCAGCTTGCCCGAAAGAAATCAAACTAGAGAACATTGCATTGATGAATCGTGAGTTCTTAACTGCAGAGTTTGCATAAGTGCAAAAAATGTAGATCTAAGTGCAAAGAATGTAGGTCGTTACATAAAAAAACCGCTTGAAAGATAATCTCCTCAAGCGGTTTTTTATTCTGTGGCTACTGGCTTTAAGAATGTGATGCTATGTCAATTAAGTGGCTCTTTCTATCAAGAGTCGCTCCTCAACTGGCAAATCCGCATGGTTCGGAAATGCTACCGTTATCAGGTGGTTGTTGAGTGGTCAAAGGCGAGTAGGGAAGTAGCACACCATTCAAGACATAGATGCTATTGTTTTGCAACGTGTAGTATCGTGTTGAATGATTCATGTGCAACTTCGTGTAAATGCCTCTTGAAAGCAAACCAAACAGTCTTATTCTTTTGTAAGTGTTTGTCTGATAAGAGGTGTGCTGCTTTTTTGCGATAAGAAAGAAATCTGCGTAGGTGCGAATGTGGAAAGCTATGATACCCACTCATCCAAGATAAGAGGTTTTGACTCAGTGTGCTCACCAATGGTAAATGCACGCAGGATGCGCTCACGCACACCGGTATCAAGTGTCGGCGACAGCGTGTGCACTTCGCAAAGTGGTTCGCCAAATTGTACTTCTGTACCAACTTTTTTATGAAGTATAATACCTGCACCATAATCCAGCGTATCGCTTGCTACGCGCCGTCCTGCGCGAATCTCAATACCCGCCAAGCCCAATTCACGAGCATGAATATCGCTTACTACGCCATGCGTAGAAGCAGTAATGATATGTTTGGTATAGGACTGTTCTGCATACCAGGCTTTGCTTGCTTCGATATTGCCACCTTGCTTTTGAACAATATCATGAAAGACACGCAATGCTTTGCCTGACTCAATAACTTCGCGAACATGAGTTAATGCCTGCTCGGAGGTATGAGCAAGTTTTGTTGCAAGAAGCATCGAAACGGCGAGTTGCTCCGTGATAGCACGAGTATCGGCGGGACCATTCCCTTGTAAAACATCGAGCGATTCTTCAACTTCGAGCCAATTGCCGATGGCTGTGCCGATGGGTTCATCCATTGCTGTAAAGACAATTCGCATCGATAAGCCAACTTCGCGCGCTACGCCGAGCATCATCTCTGCAAGTCCACGTGCCGCATCAAAGGTTTCCATAAAGGCACCTTTGCCGACCTTGATATCCATGACCAATGCATCAAGTCCTTCGGATAATTTTTTGCTCAAGATCGAAGCGGTAATCAATCCAATCGATTCTACGGTGCCAGTAATGTCACGTGTGTGGTACAGTGTGCGATCAGCAGGAGCAATGGTATCGGTTTGCTTGGCGAAGAAGGCTCCATGTGTGCGAATCATTTCATTGCGTTGGTCATGAGTTAAATCCATGCTCAAGCCGCGAATTGATTCCATCTTATCGACCGTGCCGCCTGTATGACCAAGACCACGCCCTGAAATCATCGGTACAGCCGCGCCACATGCCGTAACAATCGGCAAGAGCGGCAGTGAAATTTTATCGCCGACACCACCGGTGGAATGTTTATCCACAACGGGTTTCGATTGAAAAGAAAAATCCATACGTTCGCCCGAATCGCGCATGGCAAAAGTGAGCGCGGCAGTTTCGCGAGGCGTAAGACCGCGAATACAGGATGCCATCAGAAATGCTGCGGCTTGGGCTTCGCTCACTGTCTTGGTGGTAATGCCTTCGATAAGATGAAGAATTTCTGTGCGGGAAAGTTCGTGTCCATCGCGTTTTTTACGGAGAATTTCAGAGGTCAGCATAGTGTGAAGAAAATAAAATGAAAGAGTCTTGGTTACACTTGTAAGGTAGCAAAGCTTTGACAATACTGTATGGCTTTTTTATGCGATAATGAACGGTGTATATTGTCTGCATCGCGGATG
>DHLT01000194.1:6758-7322 GCA_002405405.1 Ignavibacteria bacterium UBA4661
TATTGTCTGCATCGCGGATGAAGCGGATTGAATGATGACACGGATGGAAGTAATAAGATGTACGTAATCAAAACAGATAACTAGAAAACGTAATCATAACAGATTTTATAGAGCAAGAGTATGCAACAAGAGTTAAAGTATAAGGATATCACAGAAAAAATAATCGGTAGTGCTTTCGAGGTGCATACATTTTTAGGCAATGGTTTTCAGGAAGTTATTTATCAGAGAGCTTTAGCTTATGAGATGCGTTGTGCGGGGCTTGAATTTGCAAGAGAAATTGAGCAGAACATATTCTATAAGAATTTGCAAGAACCTATCGGAACAAGGAGAGCCGATTTTGTCGTTGATGGGAAAGTTTTAGTTGAACTCAAAGCAGTTGTGCAATTGGACGATGTCCATCTTGCGCAGGCATTAAACTACCTGAAAGCATACAAACTTGAAGTAGGTCTGCTGATTAATTTCGGATCAAAAAGTCTAACTTTCAAAAGGTTAGTACTGACAAACACTCTAGCGTAATCCCCACATCAGTCTTCATAATCTCCACATCAGTCATCATAATCCCCA
>DHLT01000288.1 GCA_002405405.1 Ignavibacteria bacterium UBA4661
AAATTGGCGATATCACTACGCATTGGTAATTGTGCAGAGTCTTTTTGATCGTGTGAATACCGCTGACCTGTTGTACCAATATCAAACAGATCTTCAAAGAAAATCTGCGGTGGTCCATCAACGGCACAAATCATTGCATACGCAAGACCAAGACGTGGCTCACGCGGATCGATATTTGCCGCAAGCTCACTTCCGGCGCTCCATCCGCCTGATTTATAGTCACCATTACCCTCTAAATGATTTGCTTGACCGGGACGAAAAGTATCATGATTATTGACAAAAGGTACGGTGCGTTGACGATTATTCTGCTGTGCACCGGGCAACGATGCCATATTGAAATTCCCTAAACCATAGACCATTCCACGCAAACCGCCACTGGCATCAAAACTGCGCAAGGAGAAATCAAATGTTCCTGCTCGATTTTGAACATTCGTTGCATACGCATCTAACTCTGTTCTACTACCCACCCATTCACCAACAGCAAACATATCATTGCCGCCTGATGCCCAGCCGGCATTGGTTTGTGTGTTGAAAAGTACGTCTTCTGCAACTTCAGCTTCAAAGTGTTTTACTGCATCAAAACGAAAACCGTCAATACCGACTTGCTTCTTCAGCCAAATCATCCAATTACGTGCTTCCGTACGCATATACCCTGCATACTGCGTTGGATTGAAAATCGCATTTGAGCTATTACCCCATGCCCGTGAGTCATAACTAATGTCAGGTCCCCAATATGCTGCTGTGATATCATTTTCAGTATTACGCCATTGATTGGGATGAAAGTTTGGCCAATTCTTTGACCAGCGTCCACCACGCGACAAATAGTCCGTAGCACTCTGATCAGATGAAGGTGTACCATAGCTTGAGTAGCGGAAATTTTTCCATTGACCCGAACCATCCCAATTCACAATCATAGCTTGCGGATCTTGCCCACCACCGCCATTATCGGAACCTGCACCATCGACATGATTCAAGACAATATCAGCGATCAAATCAATCCCATTAGCTTTGAGTACGGCAGACATGCGCAGCAATTCGTCTTTTGTTCCCATGCGTGTACGAACATTACCCTTTTGATATTTATCACCGAGATCATATTGGTCAAAGACCGAATACCCAACACCATTTGGTCCTGTTGCACTTTTAGGTATCGGTGGTACCCATACTGCATCGACACCAATTGCTTGCATACGTGGAGCAAGATCAGTCAGATAGTTTGCCCAGGCATTGAGGTAATTTGCATTCCAGTAATCCCACCAAAATCCTTGTAAAAGCATTTTATTACGTGGTGACACTGTAAATGGTACTAATGGTAAAGAAACGACAGCATTTACTGTTTGCGTTGTTATGCCGACAGGATTGCTCGCAATTATAGTAATCGTAGCTACACCGGTAGCATTGCTTGCAGGAGTAATCGTGATCGTTTGGGAAGTTCCACTTCCTGATGCAACAATGCCGCTATTTGGAATCAGTCCGGTATTATTTGACTGCCCCACAACTGTCAGTGGTGCAAGTCCTGCATCTGCAATAGATATGGTAACCGTTGTCGAACCATTCCGAAAGAAGATACGATCCGCCAAGACTCCTGTCAAAGCAGGGGGTGTTGTAACAACAACAGTAATTGTTGTAGATGTTGTCAAATTCGTATTATCGGTCAGCGTGACCATAACACTAGCGGTACCTGTTTGATTAGCAGTGGGAGCAAAGGTCATTGTGCGCGATGCTCCGCTACCGCCCATTGTGATATTCGCATTCGGGAGGAGTGCTACATTACCCGAAGTGGCAGATACTTGCACACTTGCAGGGTCTTCATCAATAATCGTCAGTGTTACAGTTGTACTACCACTTCGCACACTGAATGTTTGCGTCGTCATACTTACTGTTGGACGACCTCCACCGACGCCTGAAACGAAAACTTGTGCAGATGTGCTGCCACTGGAATGTGAAATAGAGCCACTGACGGAACCATTGACAATAGGAACAAATTTTACCCATAATGTTGTGGTTGCAAGAGCACCTGCCCCATCAATTGCCAGTGTGAGCGATTGCGCATAACTACCATTTTGTGACTGACTGATTTGAAATCCCGCTGGTGCAGTAATAGTGAGAGCTTGTGGCAATCTGCTCGCTTGTATTGTGTACGATTGTGGCGTAGACTCATTACCAACTTCTGTTGTTGCAAATGGTGTGAGAGAAGCTACAGTGGAAATAACCGAATTGATCTCAGCAGTTGTTAAAAAACCAAGTGAGGTAAGATTATCTGAGGTAATCTCTCCGCCACTGATCGACCCTGCACGATCGGTATAAGTTCCCGTTTGTGTTGCCGATTGTACCACGCGTAACGATGCAGAAGTTATGCTCGGTGTCAACCGAACTCGGGTCGATGTCAATGTACCCGCTTCAACACTCGTTTTCCAATACACATCGGTAGCAAGGTTGCGGACATCTGCCGAGGCAGAACCGCCTGTAGGTGCTTCTACTACTTCTGCCTGAATAACGGTATTCGCTGAGACAGTAGGATTCACGAATGTCAATGGGCGATGAGTATT
The DNA here is from genome assembly GCA_002405405.1 of Ignavibacteria bacterium UBA4661. Lineage (GTDB taxonomy): Bacteria > Bacteroidota > Ignavibacteria > Kapaibacteriales > UBA4661 > UBA4661. Next base: position 2,550 of record DHLT01000288.1, read on the forward strand.
CTGACCTACAAAAAACGAATATGTCCCGGTACCGGACAGTGCCGGCAATGTGCGGCGTAAAGGTCCGCGTACAAAACCCAGTATACGAGTAACTGCTCCCTCGCTCGTTGAAAGCATCGTCAATACATTGGTTGTTGATGTTTGTATTCTTCCATTTGCGAGGACGAGAGTTCCGCTCAGCGTAAGTGGTGTAGTAAGAGTGAGCGAATTACTCTCTTTATCAACGGTCAAAGTCGATAAACCTATGGTACTTGCACCACCAATACTTTGGGCATTGCTTCCTGTTGCATGCAGTATTGCAGTATTTGGCGTAAATGTACCGCCATTCACGGTAAGATTACCGGTGAATTGAAGACGGTCATTTGTTAGTGCAAGAGATCCGGCACTCAATGTTAACGATGCAACTGTTACATCACGATCAATCGTACGTGTACCATTTTCAATTGTCAGATCAGCAAGTTGTTTGCCGGGTGCAGTGATACTTCCAACCGTATTACCAACTACATTAATTGAGCGCGTATTTGTTGTCAATGTTCCAAGCAGGCTGAGCGATTGTCCAACACGAAGATCACCACCGATATTCGACGATAAGGTTAATCCAGATGTAGGCGGTAATGTAAGTGAACCGCGTACAGTACGTGCAAAGGTAGAAGTACCCAATGATATTGACACATTTGGAGCAATTTCGACATGAAATGGTACACCTGCCCCACTTGCAACATTCGGATACCATTCTTCATTCGCAGTATAAGCAACAGCATACTCCAGTGTTGAATTGTCACCATAGATTGGTGCACGACCCGCAACAACATAACCACCTGTACCAATACGCAAACGACCATTGATGGTAGTTAGCGATGAACCAAAATCCAAACCACCAGATCCAAGATTGGCAACAACATTTGTACCCAACACCAGAGTACCTGTACCATTCACTTGCTTCATGCGCTGACCGGATGTTCCCGAGAATGAAATGAATCCCGATCCTTCGATTCGACGTTCACCCCCATTCACCAAAATTCCACCGGTGTTGGTATTATGACTCCCCCAGATATTCAACGTGTTGCCGCCAAGATCGATATTGCCTGATAATAGTTGCAAAACATCACCCACATTGGCTTGCACAGTAATAGTAGTTGCAAGAACCAGATTACCTGCAGACTTATTAACAATCACATACGAGAATGTTGGCGATACTGTACCACCAAGAGTTTGTGTTGTCGTTCCTGTAAAAAAGACTGCGCGAGCATTTGATCCACTCGCCGTCAGCCCACCATGGAAAATCATATCACCACTGCCATACAAATCACTGTTCGTACCAGCACTTGAGAGTGTCAGCGAGCCGCGTGTACCAATAGTCAGTGTGCCACGCACAGTCCGCGGTTGATTATTCGTCGCTCCCAGATTGAGCGAACTTGTCTGAATCCAAACATTGGCGGGTACACCTGCACCCGAGCTTGCATTTACCGTCCATTCGGCACCTGCTCCATAGACCCCGCCAGTAGCATAGCGCAAGGTTGATCCCGCGCCATAGATTGGGGGATTCGTATCGACAGAACCACCACTAAGAATATGGAGATTCCCATTGATCGTTGTCATCGAAGATCCAAAATTTACCCCACGTGAAAGTGTTGCTGTTACGAACTCATCAATCAGCAATGTACCCGTGCCACCAATCGTAGCAACTCCACTACCGGTAAATGCGAGCGTACCGGTACCGACAAGAGAACGAGCACCTGAAACAGTTACTGATGCACCTGAAATCGTCAATGTATTTGCTCCAATAGACAATGTTCCATCAGCTAATGCTAATGAATTTACCGTCAGGTCGCCACCAAGTGTCATGGTTGCAGATGTTGTTACACTCAAGGCATTAACAATACCATTCTGCAATGCAGTTGGCAAGAGTGTATATGCGCCATGTGCTTGCAGAGTACCGGAAGACTCTACATTAATACGACCATGCGCAGGAGTATTCACCGGAGCGGAAGTTAAACGCAAGATATTACTACCGACATTCAAGCGATTACTTACAGTAGCATTGGCAAAAGTCAGCACACCATTGACGGTGATATTACCGCCAAGTGCTATGTTTCCTGCAATATTGTGGGTAAGATTTGCTACAGCATCATTGACAAAAAGATTTGCCGGAACTGTTATCGCACCTGCGATAATCATCGTCGATGTACCGCTCGCAGTAATTCGTCCGTTTGTACCGGCATTGAGCGGTGCTTGCACCAGCGTAAGTGTTGCATTGCTCGCATCGAAACGGTTTGATACATTAGCATTGTTAAATGTCAATACCCCATTGATCGTCAAATTATCTGAAAGTGTAATCGTACCGTTAACATTATGCACCAGATGGTGGACAGCATTATTCTGAAATATCGTCGTTGGCAAAGTCATTGCAGCATCAACGCGCACCGTTGAATTGTTGCCTGCAACAATGCGATTTCCTATAGAGTTAACAGTGATTACCGAAGGTACAAGAAGTGTTTGTGTGCCAAGGTTGAATTGTCCTGATGCATTGAGCGTCAGTGTTTCGCGAATTGCAGTAGTAACATTTGTACCAAGTGTCAGTACACCACTATTGGCAACCGATAGAGAGCCTACGGAAAGCGTCTGCACTGAAGAGGCATTTAGCGTAACGGTATTGTTGGTACCAACATCAAGACTGCGCAGTTGCTGTGCAAGTACAACATTATTGATAGAGTGGGATTGATTGATAATTACAGCAACATTCGGTGTAGTTTGTCCCGGATACTCACTGCTGCTTGCGCCATTCGATGCTATCCAATTGCTTGCAGTATTCCAATCGCCATTGTTTGAACCTGCCCATGTATAGGTAAAAATTGCATTCGATGCGCCCGTGAGCCATCGCGTAGTTGCCCCCACTCCTGCGTTACTTGACAGCGTGAGTGTGTTTGCGTTAGCATCAAGAGTTGAGGTGGCTTCTTCAGAAAATGTTGTTCCATCTGAAGAAGAATACATCTTAAGTGTCGGCTCGGATAAAGAGCCAATTTCATTATCGAAGTATGATAATGTTGCGGAATATGTTCCACTATTCGTCGGTGTAACAGAAAATAGTCGTGCTAGACTGGAACTTGTCCCAACGCCTGATCGAGCAAAAGGATAACGACGAATAGTCAGATTTCCCAAATTACCCGCAGAAGCAATAGTTAATCCAATCCCTCCGATATTACTTAACGTTGCTCCATTTGTATGGGAAATACTCCGCTCTACATACCCCAATATGCTTGATGCCGTGATTCTATTTGTATTGGATTCACCGCTTATAATACCTGCATTACCGAGAGATAAAACATTTGCTCCAAGACTGAGTGGTGCATTCATAGTGAGTGTACCATTCACTGTTGTATTTGCTGTAAGAGTACGAGTTGTGTTGATCGTAAGATTGTTGAGTGTTCCACTCGTAAAAAGATTTGGATTGATCTGCGTTGTACTTGCATCGACACCGGAATTTTGTTGAAATGATGAGCCAAGTACAATACTCCCGCTTTGAGCATTTATACGAGGTACTGCGTTGTCATACGCAACATTACCGTTGAGTGTGAGCGAATTACTCGAAGTATTAAGAGTGTTGTTTGAAAGTGTAAGTGTACCATCAACGGTCGTTGTGCCGACAAGCGTTTTAGTTGTTCCAGAGCCACCTATGGTAAGATGATTGTATGTCTGAGCAGGAATATTTTGCGTAGTACCGATAAAGGCAAGCGTGGAATTTGTATATGTATGTGCAGCGCCTCCGACTGTGTATGTTCCGATAATACTGACTGTACTTGCAGGAAATACTTTCGCTTGATTGTTAAGCGTAAGATTATTGTACGTAGCACTGAGGATATTTTGTCCACTTGTTGTCTGGGCATAGGTTACCGTACCACTGCTCACAGACAGTGTACCAGCTACTGAAATTGAGCCTTGCAATGTGAGCGTATTTGTACCAATATCTAGTGTTCCTTGTGATACCGACAAACTATTCGAAACGTATATGTCATTAAGCAAGGGCAGTGTACCCGAAGACTTATTAATTGTCAAAAACGGGAATGTTTCTGCCCCCGATAGTGATTGAGAACTTGTTCCATTGAATACTATGGCACGATTTCTATCGGTGAATGTTCCACCACTGCGTATCCAATTGCCTCCGACATTCATATCACCACCACTACTATTCGATAGTGCGAGTGTGCCGGAGGACATGAGCACATTTCCCGAAATGCTCATGCTACTGGTAATCGAGCCCATATCAATTGTACCACCGGTAACAATAAGATTGCCACCCACTGATGTTGATTTTGCGCCATTACCAAAATTGACCGTACCATTGGCAACCACCATGTTGCCACTCACTGTCCAAGCACCTATATTGTTATCACGAAAGATGGAACGACCTGATGTATTCATCGTGAAATCCCATACGGAGATTGAGCCGAAATTGGAAGCATCGGCTGTGCCGGTAAAGACATAGCTCTCGCGTGCAAAGGGCTTAATTGAAGATGCATCAGCAGTGCTATTGACGACATAGTATCGAGAGTACCGTGCTGTTGTACCAATACTTCCACCGCCATTTATTGAGGGTATTTGACCATAAACAAATCCGCTTCCATTGGTAACATAACCAAACCATGCGAATGATGTCGGGCGACCGCCAATTGCCGACCAAGGAATTGCTACCTCGCGGAGATTACTACCATTATCAGCATACGAACCAAAGCCTGATGTCTGCGAACTCCACCCATTAGAACCATTAGCAGTACGATATTCTCGATAACTATCTCTGATATACAAGACAAGGTCTGCACGAAATGGTAGTTCTGCGAAGTTGGTACCATCATAGGAATTACCGACATTTGTTCCATCACTGTTCGTTCCTCCATTGATCGGTGTTAAGACATGACGATCAAGATAGATAACAGCGGCTTCAGCACGATTTGCATCAGTAATTGCTATATATAAATTGGTGTTGTCCCATGTCATGTACCAGACTTGCGAACCATTCGTTTGTTGGTTTTGCCCGTCGGTATGCGTACCATATTCATTCGTGCCAATAGTGCCATTGATTGTAGGTGTTGTGAACTGCGCACTAACAGTTACAGACATCCATATAAGACTCACAACTACAACCAATAACAAGCGTAGAACAAACGAGAACGACGACACTATGCCCATATATCTCACCCACGGTAAAAGATGATTGAGTACTTTTTGAGTACAGAAATATTGAAATTGCAAAAGCTCTTATTTCTCTTATTAAACATCAACATGACAAGCACTCATGCGACAAATTGCACGCACAGTGTAAACACAGCAATACAACAACACATTATAAAAAATCGTTCAGATATGAATTTGCAAGAAAAATGACAGAAAACCAATGTTTCTTCTTCAGAAGAAGAAAAAAAGAGGTACAACATCATGCTGTACCTCTCTTCATTTTTTGTCGACTTGTATGTTCTTTAGCTTATCATTTGTCAGCTTCACCCATAACAGGATCAATTGATCCGATAATGGCAACAACATTAGAAATCATTTCTCCCTCTGCAAGATGCGGAAGCATTTGAAGGTTAGATGCTGAGGGCGAACGGATTTTGAGTTTCCATGGATGCCCGGTACCATCACTGACGATATAAAATCCGAGTTCCCCCTTAGGTGATTCAATAGAAGAATATACTTCACCTTTTTCCAGCATTGTACCATAGTTCACCAACATGAAATCATTAATAAGTTCTTCCATTTTGGTGTAGATTTCTGCCTTGCGTGGAGCAACATGTTTAGCATTATTCGCCATGACGGGTCCCGGCTCCATACGATCTAATACTTGGTGAATAATCCGTACACTTTGGCGCATTTCTTCACCACGGACTTGAAAGCGACCCCATGAATCACAGTCTTCGTGCGTAATGACATCGAAATCTACTTCATCATATTTAAGATAAGGAAATGCTTTACGTACATCATATGCAACCCCTGAACCACGCAAACATGCACCTGTGATACCGAGTTGAATTGCATCTTCCGCAGAAATATATCCCGTTCCCGCCATACGTTCAACAAAAATGCGATTACGATTGAGGAGCGAATCACATCGATCCAAAATTGCCGGGAACTCATTTACGAAGCTGCGGATACGCTGCAAAACATCATTATCAATATCGTTGGCTACACCACCGACACGCGCATAGCTGGTTGTAAAGCGCGCACCGCATATTGCCTCAAAGAGATCATACAGTTTTTCGCGCTCAGTGAATGTCCACAAGAAAATAGTCAATGCACCCACATCCATCGCTGTACAACCGTATGCTACAAGATGTGAAGAAATTCTCGCTAATTCAGCAACCAACATACGAATCCACTGTGCACGGTCGGGAACTTGCACATTTGCGGCTTTTTCGATCGCCAAAACCAAACCAATATTATTGGACATCGGAGCCAAATAATCTAAGCGATCAGTATGCGGTATAAATTCATGATAGGTCATGTTTTCCGCGAGTTTTTCAAAACCACGATGAAGGTAACCAAGCTCCGGTACACACTTGACGACTGTTTCACCATCAATGCGTAATACCACACGAAGAACACCATGTGTTGCTGGGTGCTGTGGTCCCATATTGAGGATCATCTCATTTTCTAGAGGATCAGTTACCATGACAGTGGTGTCTTTATCCATGACTTCACGGATAATTTTATCTTGACGAAGTTTGCGAACACGCTCGAGAGTACTCGTGCTGGTCAGTTGGAGGGCATCATCAGCGAACATAATGATTATGAAAATGTGAGAAAAGTGTGATCGTAAGTGAATAAATAGTAAACAAACATTGTCATATTCTTACGGAAGTGAACCGCGTAATTGTAGGGATGTAACAGTAAATCGACCATACTCAAAACACTGTGCAAATGCCTGCTCATCGGTATCATCATCATGCTCAACTACACTGCCCCATATTTCACGGTACTGCATAGGAACAAGATACTTACCGGTATTACGATAGTCATCGAATTCGATTTTCCACCATACCTTGCGAATACCACGATAACGCTTGCATCGCATAGCACGAATCTTATGCTCTGAATCGAATTGAATATAAACACTAATTGGCTCCTGCACGCCCCGCAGCATTGTACAGACAACCTCGCCATTATCTTTGGTTTTCCATTGGAGGTTTTTTGCAAGGAGTGCGTGTGGGTACCAAACCGCCGATGTTAAAAATGCTAACCCTGCATTCGTGCTTGTCTCAACACTTTTCGACACTCTCGCCGGAAATATACCCCAAAATGCCAATCGATATTGTCCTAAAGCTTGATAACATTCGCGGACACCATGAACGATCACCCATTTCGAAACATGAAATTTGCTGTACCACACAAATGAAGCTGTATCAACTCGAAACACCTGACGTAAGCGGAAAGTTCTCCATATATCAGGATTGCCTTTAGTAGAAACCTTTGCATTAGTCTTCAAGACAACTGCATTGACATCTGTACCATCAAAACCCGATCCTGCAACAAAATTTTTTACTGATGAGGGCAATGTTACAAACGACGTAACCATCCGATGACTTGGCATCGCCTTCATTTTACGAATGGACAAATAATAATGCAAGAACCAGCCAATTCGTACACATAGGACAATACCAAAAAATGTTACGAACCATCCCGTAAAGATTGTTCCCAAAAGACA
>DHLT01000280.1 GCA_002405405.1 Ignavibacteria bacterium UBA4661
AATTCTAAAAATAAATTTGCACATACCAACAGGAATGTATATTATTGTGCCAATACCAAACAATATCGTTTTACTTCGCAAGTAATGACCGACACACGTTCCGATATTTTGACCGCACATTTTGAGTCCCTCAAAGAAGTAGGGTTTCAAGGATTGCGCACGGACAAAGTGATTGCTGATTTGCGCATCACCAAAGGTGCGTTTTATCATTATTTCAAAACAAAGTATGATGTCGGCTATGCTGTGGTTGATGAAATTCTTGCACCGCGACATATCGGTTTGTGGAAGCATTTGGAAGATCCGCATACGCATCCGATTGAAGGTATCGTTCTTGGCTTGGAGCGACTAAAGGAATATACCGATAACGGCAGTATTAAACTCGGATGTCCGCTGAACAATCTTATGCAGGAAATGTCGCCTTTGGATGATGGCTTTCGAGTGCGCTTGCAGAAAATCGTAGAAACCATGCGGGAAATTATCGAGACCTCGCTCAGGAGTGGGCAGCTCTCCGGTATTGTACGTCCCGATGTATCGGCTCGTGCTGTAGCATACTTTATTCTTTCGTCCTTGGAGGGAAGTTATGGTGTTACCAAAACCCTGCAATCATATAGTGTTTTTGAGCAGAGTATTGATACACTCATCGACTATGTTCGGACATTACAAGTGAAGTAGTATTTTTTTGTATTAAGTGTTTTTCATCGGCAGCGATCCTAGCCGATTATTTTTTGCAAATTCAAAAACATACCTACAAGTATGTATTTTTTTTCTCTTACTTTTTTGGAGTTAATATGTTTGTAATCACAGGAGCTACCGGTAATGTTGGCGGAACAGCCGCTCATGCACTGCTCGCACAAGGACATGCAGTCAAAGTTATCGGGCGCAATGCAAAAAAATTATCATCCTTTGCCGGAACATCGGCGGTGCTTGCAGAAGGTGATATTCTTGATAGTGAATTTTTGAGTTCAGCGTTTGAGGGTGCACAGGCTGTTTTGCTTGTTGTACCGAGCGATATTCAGGCAGAGGATATTCGTGCCTACCAACAAAAAGTCGTTGCGTCATACATCACGGCATTGCGCTCTGCCAAAGTGAACAACATCGTTGTCATCAGCAGTGTTGGTGCGCATTTGCCTGAAGGAACAGGTCCGGTAACGGGGTTATATGATTTGGAGCAGGCACTGAGTACGCTCACCGATGCTAATGTGTTGATTCTGCGTCCATCGTTCTTTTTGCAGAACTTGTATTCATGGTTGGGTATGATTCCAACAATGAATATCACGGGCATGGCAATCGCACCTACTACTGCAATTCCCATGATTCACACTGCCGATATTGGTAACTATGCCGCCAAACGCCTCAGTGCAGGCGATTATACGGGGCACAGTGTGCAGTACCTGCTTGGTAGTCGTGACTATACTTTGCAAGAAGCTGCAACGGTGTTAGGTACAGCCATTGGCAAACCGGAGCTGCCGTATATCCAGTTCCCGTATGACCAATTTGCCGGTGCATTGCAAGGTAATGGTTTTGGTGCAAGCATGGCACAAGCATATGTTGAAATGAGTGTGTCGATGGATAACGGTCTATTTCATTCCGATGTACACCGTACACCCGAAAGCACCACACCAACATCGCTGGAGGATTTTGCACGGGAATTTGCCGGTGCTTATAGTGCAACACAGGGATAATAATCAACCCTATCCAAAAATACCATCGCCCCTCTGTGTGTCATCATAGAGGGGCGATGATGTTTTGGTGTGTCTGCTTTTCGGTGTCATTGTATCGAGAACTCTATTTGCCAAAAGAACGCACAAAAGACATGATGCTTGCAACAACGAAAAGACCTTGAAGAAGCCACATGAAGCCCGTGAATATCATTCCAATGGTGTCGAGAAATGTCCATTCGACAGATTGCCAAAAGAGTTTTGTATTGCCATCAATCACAACATATCTCATGATGTAGCCGTACAACATACTCAGCGCAAAAAATGATACAAATCCGGATACCGTGTTGAGATAGAAGAAGGGCGTATTCAACGATAAAAGGATTGGCGATTGATATGAGCGCAGTATGATACCGACAAGAGCATGAAGCATCATCAGAACAAAACAACATAATGCTACAATGCCGATAGGATGCCGAATATCATTCATCAAATACGCATACGGAATAACTGCCTTCTGCTCGGGAGCTTGCAATCGCTGCAGTATATCATGCCATGCCATAATTTGGAATGTTCCTAATCCTGCTGTTAAAGCCATGATATCTCGCTCGGTCACTGGCGGATGAAGCATGATAGTTTGCATCTTCACTGTTCTCCTACGATAGTACACACATGTTGATTCTGCTTACTTCAAATATCCGTCAAACCATTTGATATACCGCTTCCTCTGCTTCGAGGAATAGCATATTTATCGGTAAAAGAGGTTGAATCGTTGTCGATAAATCCGCTATGTGGTTGTAGAATTTGTGGTTGAATGATTCGTTGTTTGCTGATTGAGCAATGCAATATATTTGCGGGAATAGAAAGAAATAATTGGTGTCACAATGATAGTCGGCGCAAGCCACACAACCCACCACGGTCCAATATCTCCAAAAAAACGTGGTACATTGGTTACGCTGAATGCTGTCCACACAGCGATATACGAACCTAGCATTCTACCCAGATGGACTACAATACGAAATGTCCGAAAATTGTATCGATGCTTACCAAAGAGCGAGAAAATATCTTCTGTAACACCCGCTAAACATATTGCCCCAAATACGCCAAGAACAATGTTATTTATACCCATCCACAGCATCCATAAGGCTACAGGAGTCGTAAGAATTAAATAGACTTTGTCGACAAAGGAAATTGTTGGAGCATCTTTTTTTCTTGAGAGAATGCGTAGTCCGCTGACAGTTAGATAAGCGCTAAAGATACCTATTGAAAGTAAAAAAGGATTCCATTTGAGATTGCCCATTAGCAATGCCGTCGCGCAGACAATTCCCATTGCATAAGCATATATAACTCCGACGCGCCGATGAAGTTGTCCGCCTTTGTGCGAAATTGTCGCAATAGTACCAGTGAGTAATGCCGTCGATCCGGCTGCGATGTGAAGAACAAGTAAGGTGCTGTATAATGTTGGCATATTCTTGTAGAAAAAGTAAATAAACTACCATCTACTGGCGAAAAATAGCTTGCTATGTTATGCTTTCGTTCAATGCAAAGGACTCGACAAAATCGCAGTTCAATGAATTAACCATAACCTTGATGTCTTGTTTTATAGAGATTATCGGAGAAGTGAACAAGTAAGTAAAAATAGACTGCCCAACATGTCAAGTAAAGTACGATGAAGTATATTTATCTCGAAAACACTTCATGCAGGATGCTACATCCGATTCGACAAACTCAGCGTAGGGCTGGTAATAGTCCACTGTTGCTCACTTCAAATACCCGTCAAACCATTTGATATACCGCTCCAAGCGGTCTTTTTGATAGCTTGGAATGGACAATCCATGAAACTGCCCCGGGTAGATAATCAACTCTGTTTTCACGCCAAGTGTTTTCAGGGCTTGGTACATTTGTTCGCTTCCGATGGTCGGTACATTAAAATCTTTTTCTCCCACCATGAACAGGGTCGGTGTTTTGACTTTCTCGACATTCGTAAATGCTTTAGAAATACCGATCCATTTCTCCATATTTTTCCATGGCAAACCGAGTTCATTGTCATACTGCAAAATGTATTGGTCGAAACCATAGGTCGAAAGATGCAATGCCGTGCCTGCACCGCTGGTTGCCACTTTGAAGCGTGTATCGGCAGAAATGAGGTAATCCGTCAGAATGCCTCCATAGCTCCACCCGCCAACGCCAAGGCGGTCTTTGTCGGCAATACCTTTTTGTACGAGATAATCAACTGCCGCGTGCAAATCTTGTACTTCTTTATTACCCCAATCTGCCTGAATAGCTTTGCTGAAGGCAAGTCCGCGTCCATTGCTTCCGCGATAATTCACCGCTGCAACAGCATAGCCGGCTCCGGCAAGCATTTGGCGTTTCATATCGAATCCCAAACCATCTTGTGCTACCGGTCCGCCATGAATATCCAAGATCAAAGGTAAGGGCTTATCTTTTGGAGCATTGGCAGGTAGATACAACAAGCCCGAAATCAGTGTTCCATCAGCACTTTTGCTTGTAAACCCTTCGACTGTTGCCAGCGACAACGGTGCAATAAATTCATCTTGATGATTGGTCAAGCGTTTGAGCGTCCATGCAGACGATTTTTTATCACCGGATTGCTCAACAGCATAATACTCGCCGGGTAGATTGGGCATACTGGCTGAGGCGATAATGGTTCCATCGGGAGCAAGTGTCATCTCGTTGGTAACGAGTTGTCCACCAATCATTTTGGTCAGTACTTTGCTCGCCAGTATCAGTTGGGCAATATACTGTTCGCGGTCATCGGTTACTTGTACGAAGAGTGATTTACCATCTTTTGCCCATTCGGCGCGGGCAATAGGGCGATCAAGTTTATCGGTGAGTAAGGCTGGTTCGCCGCCCTGTGCTGATATAACAGCCAATATGGGCTGATCATACATAAACCAATTATCCGATGAAGTGGAGCGGCGGTATGCAATCTGCGAACCATCAGGCGACCACTGCGGTGAATTATCCGAACCGCTCCATGTTGTCAATACACGCACAGCAGAACCGACTTTTGCCTCGATCACGCAGATATCGGAGTTTTGATTACGGTCAGGGTCGGGTGTACGATTGCTGACAAAAGCAATTTGTTTGCCATCGGGCGACCATGTGGGCGAAGATACATCGAAATTATCATTCGTGAGCGTGTCAAGTTTTTTAGTGTCCATATTGAAGACAAACAAATGCGTTTTAGCATTTTACCATAAATACCCCTCACCATCTTGTTTGAAATGGTAACGGTTGATAACTATCGGTGCGGGACTTTTTGCTTTGGAGGTATCCGTAAAATGCACATCGCGCAAAATCACGGCAATCCGTTTACCATCGGGCGACCACGCATAATCAGTTAAATCGGTTGTGAAATTCGTCAGTTTGTATGCCTCGCCACCTCGCCGATCAAGCAACCAAATCTGTGATTTCTTTTCGCCATTGCGTGTGGTAACAAACGATAAAAATTTTCCATCAGGACTCCACTTCGGTGAACGTTCGTTCTCATCGGCGGTGTGTGTCAGGCGCAGATGTTCGCCGCCGTTACGGCTTGTCATCCACAGATCGGTCGAGCGTTTGTCGCCAGCGGAATCGACGGTTGTGAGTGTGTACACAATCCACCGATTATCCGGTGATACCTGTGCTCCGCCCAGTGTTTTTGTGCGATACAAATCGCCGGGGCGAAGCATACGTTTGCTTGGTGTTATTTGTGCGGTCGAACTTTGCGCCGAGACGACACAAGGCGACAAAGTAATAGGCATGACAGCAAGCAGTAAAGCCATTCCTGTACGATACAGAGAGTGGCGAAGCGAAGAAAAAGAGTGCATAACCATGAAAAAAATGAAAAAGAAAATGAGGGGAATTTATCGAGCGAACCGCACCCTGTCTTGCAGACATCCCTCTCCTCGAAGGAGAGGGAAAGTGAGCAAAGCTAACAAGAGTGAGGTAATTACATCTGTGCCAATGTCTCAAGTGCAGAACCCTCCACGCGGCAGGTAATCCACTCTTTAAGTTGGCGTGCGCCGAGCGATTCGTAAAAATCAATCGCGGGTGTATTCCAATCCAATACTTGCCACTGGAAACGAGCGCAGTTTTTTTCTTTGGCAATGCGTGCACACTCTACCAAAAGAGCTTTGCCGATGCCCTTGCCACGCATAGAGGGCAGAACAAAAAGATCTTCAAGATACAAGCCCGGACGACCTTCCCATGTGGAATAATTGAAAAAATATAATGCAAATCCCACGGGCTGAGAAGCTGAGGAAGTCTTTGGCGATTCCTGCCATTCAGCGATGATGCAATCAAACACTTTGTCAGCACTAAAACCATAGCGCAGAATATCATCGGTTGTAGCGTGCACAGCGTCCGGTTCACGTTCATATTCAGCCAACAGTTGAATAAAATCCAAAATTGTTTGCGCATCGGTGGGAGTAGCAGGACGAAGTGTAAGCATAAACAAAGGGCAAGAGAGTGAAATTTTTACAAAAAACGCCGATACTTGCATAAGAGCAGAGGCATTCTATTGGAA
>DHLT01000322.1:0-3357 GCA_002405405.1 Ignavibacteria bacterium UBA4661
GTTCAAGATTTGCCTAGTGGAAGTTATTATCTCATGGTAACAGGTAAGTCCAACAATAATAAAATTGCGACAGTAGGCAAACAATTTATTGTTGCAAAATAGATCTTGTATGTGGTAGCATGTTTTCCATGCTACCACATCTGTTTTTTCTCATAGATATTCAGCTACTCCTTATGTCTTCCTTTTCACGCTTCTTGATGAAAATAGTTTTGCTGTTGTGTATTCTATCTACTACGCACAAATTTTGCTGTGCACAAGTTCGACCAATTAGAGTCATTGCTGACGCAATTACCGCCTCATCGTGTACCATCGGTATTGCTGAAATCAATAACGGAACACTTACTTCTTGTACGGTGCAGATTACTCTATCATCATCACTTTTTCCATCGTCTTTTTCATCGATTTTTTCATCGAACTCCCTTATTTCAACGACACGTGCAATACTAACTACTCAAACACCACGTACAACATTTTCGTGGTCGTCGGGAGTAATTGCACACATCGGCGTCGTAGGTATTTCTCCCGTTATTGATCCTCCTTGGTGTGGTAATGGTAGTGATTGGTCGCATCCTTATTTTCTAGGCAACTCACTCTTTTCTCTGCAAGCTGACATTAGGGATTCACGTGTAGCAACTATTCCCACCGAACCGCTCCTCGATCCACAAGATTCATTGAGTTATTTCGTTTTTACTATAGCAAATAATAATCCTTCGCTACGCTTTATGCAAATGATAGACAGTGCGCTTGTAGTGTTCGTACAGCAGGGTTTCCCGATTCGTGATGCTTGGGTGCGTGATATTCATCTTGGCGGATGTGTCGGTGAGTTGGTCGTAGGGGCTTATGTTTATACTCGTATTCGCCTGAAATGGCAATCGACTGGTTTTGGCAACGCACTTCGTCAATCGCTGACCAGTATTCTCCGTCCGCCATTTGGCGGCATTCTTCAAGCACCTTTTTCTTCTGCTCCAAATCTATTGGGTGGAGTATTACAATCGAATCAGTTTATGCGCTACTACAATTTTGCGAGTACAACCAATACCACATCAGTCAGTAGCACAACCCAACCGGAGCGTTTGCAAGTGCAGATTGTACCACAACCGGTTGAGGGTCAAGCAACGATGACTATTACAACACCTTCGCCACTCACTGCTGATATTCGCCTTGTCAATATGCTGGGGCAGACCGTAGCTGTGCTTGCACAAGGGCAACGTTTATCGGCTGGTACAACTACTTTGCCGATAGCAAGTACGGGACTTGCAAGCGGCGTGTATGCTGTGCAAATCGTATCGGGTGGTCGTATTCTGCACACGCAGAGTGTCGTGGTAGCGCGGTAGGAGCAATCTCCATATCGAGGCTCCTCTACACCGTGTAGGAATAATTGGCAAAAGAGATTTTTTTACTCTATCTTACAATCGTGTGCGTGGTACAATACTTTCCTTGCTTTTATCCTCTGCCAATGCACAGTATTTCTTTTGCTCATTCGGAACATTCCATCTTTTTTACTACTCACCGTTTCTTTCACATGTTCTGTTAAGTCTATGTACGCAGGAAATCTTGTGCTGGTTCTCCACACGCATCTACCATACGTTGTTCATCATGGTGAATGGCCTCATGGTACCGATTGGCTTTGCGAAGCCATTGCTGAGTGCTATATACCTCTGATGAATTGTTTTAATGAGCTCCTTGATGAGAGCATTGCGGCAAAAGTTTCGCTGGATATTTCGCCCGTTCTTTGCGAGCAATTAGAACATCCTGAACTCCCTGAAATTTTTATTCGCTATTGCGATCAAAAAATCGAAGCCGCAAAAGTGGATTATGAGTTTTTCCGTAATGACCGCAATGAAGCGCACTTTGCCCCACTTGCAAAAATGTGGGCAGAATGGTTCGAAACACGCAAACAAGAGTTTATTAACAAATACAACAAATCTGTTGTTGGTGGTTTGCGTTCTTTGCAAGACCGAGGCGCTATTGAGATCATGACCTGTGGCGTTACGCATGGCTATTATCCTTTGCTGGGTAATGACAAAAGCATCAACATGCAAGTGAAAGCATCGGTCGAGAATTACAAAAAGCATTTTGGTCGCTCACCGCGTGGCACATGGATTCCCGAATGTGCCTATCGCCCCGGCTATGAGTGGCGCACATACTTGCTTAGCCCGCATCACCAAGTACCACGCTATCGACCGGGTGTTGAAACATTCTTATCCGAACATGGCATTGAGTTTTTTGTGGTCGATCAAGGCAGTACCGGGCGCGCGCAACCGCTGGGTTTGATTGCCGAAGAAGATGGACACAAACGCTTAATCAACTTCTATTCAAGCGAGTTTAAGCCGTATCATTTCAACTTTGATACATCCTCGATGAATATCTACAATGTCAGTTCCGATGGTGATTTATCCAAAGGAACAGCTGTAGCATTCACTCGCCATCAAGAAGTTGCCATGCAAGTATGGAGTGGTGAGAAAGGGTATCCGGGCGAACCTGACTTCTTGGATTTCCACAAGAAACATTACCGTTCGTCATTGCGATACTGGCGTGTAACGGATGCGAAAGTTGATATGCAGTACAAGCAACCTTACAATCCTGATTGGGTATGGGGCAAGCTCGAAAAGCAAGCACACCACTTTGTGCAATGTATCGAAGGTACTGTCCGCCATTATAAACAGCAATCCGGTAAAGATGCAACCTTGTGTTTGCCCTTTGATACCGAACTCTTCGGACACTGGTGGTTCGAAGGACCATACTTTATCAAACTCCTCTTGCGTGGCTTACACTATTCTCCATACGTGAATGTTGCGACTGCCTCGGAAGAACTTGATAAAATGAAACCTCGCGAAGTGATGCGCATGCCCGAATCTTCATGGGGTGCCGGAGGGCATCATGAAGTGTGGATCAACAAAGACACACAATGGACATGGCAACTCATGTATGATTGCGAATCGCGTTTCGACAAACTGATGAGTGAAAAACCTGTTGCCGAACTCAGCGACATTGAACATCGTATTTTGTTGCAAGCACTTCGCGAACTCTTGCTTTTACAAGCGAGCGACTGGCAATTCTTGATTACCAATTGGTCTGCACGTGATTATGCCGAGCGGCGCTATCTCTTTCATTACTCCGATTTTACAAAGCTTTGCGAAATGGTAGAATTGCTTCGTAAAGGCGAGTCGTTATCCGACCATAATCTTTCAGACTTGGCAGCAATAGAACAGCTTAACTCCATCTTTACTGAAATTCGTTTAGAGTGGTGGAATAAAGAGTCGCTTGTCGAACGTAAGAAATCGTCTGCACCAAAAACCGGAAAGACGACTTCTGTTGCATCGGCAAAGAAAACAGGCACAGCCAAAGCACCCGCTG
>DHLT01000322.1:3494-6270 GCA_002405405.1 Ignavibacteria bacterium UBA4661
CAGGCACAGCCAAAGCACCCGCTAAAAAAGGTAGTGCGAAAAAATAAACTTACAAGACATTCTTCTTCACTTCGCCGTGTTCAAGCGCGTTACAGACTTTCTGTAGCGCGCTTGTTTGTTTATCAGACCTCCTCTTGATTAGTGTATATTTGCAGTGAGAACATTTTATACAAACAACGAACTTCATGTCAAAGAAAGTTTCGTTTGTTCAAGCCCCCATAACGCACTCCTTTTCTATGGCTATATGAAGCATTATAGCACTCTCCTTCTTGTGGCACTACTGTCATTATGGTCGCCTGCTATCTTCTCCCAAAGCATACTACCTGCTACCACTGCCTCGACAGTTGTATGGGCAAAGCTCGGCAAGGGTGTCAATGTCATGACCGCCGATAGTAGTTTTTCACTGCAATTTCGCCTACGTGTACAAACGCTCTCGCAGGCACGTACCGATGCAGAGACATTTACCAATGGTATTTGGGAAACCTATATTCAGCGATTACGCCTACGCTTTGAAGGATTTCTTTTTTCACCGAAGCTACTCTACAAAGTACAATTCACCGCGAGCAATCGTGATATGGAATCACAACGCAATACATTGACTGATAATCCTGGTGTCCTGCGCGATGCTGTTCTGCAATGGCGTTTCGCTGAAGGATGGCAAATAGACTTTGGTCAGTCGAAAGTACCCGGTAACCGCCAGCGTGTCGTGTCTTCACAACGACAAGAATTTGTTGATCGCTCCAATGCTAATGCAGTTTTTAATCTTGATCGTGATATTGGTGTTACCCTTCGCCATGAAGCTGTTTTGGGCAATATCGTCTTGAAAAATGCGCTTGCACTTACCAATGGCGAAGGGCGCAATCGTATTGCCACACCGGGCAATGCGATTACAGGTCGTGTAGAAATTCAGCCCTTTGGCAAATTTCATGAAGATGGTGATAACAGCGAGAGCGATTTGTATCGAGAACCGACACCCCGTTTTGCCATTGCTGCTGTTTATTCGGCTAATACAAACACTACGCGCACCGGTGGGCAACTTGGGATTGATCTCTTTCGCCCTGTAACCATCAACACCTTTATTGCGGATGCTCTTTGGAAATACAATGGGTTGTCGGTGTCGGCAGAGTACTTTCGGCGTTTTTCGGAGAATCCTCTCAGTATCAATCCAAACAATACCAATGATATTCGCTTTGTGTATAATGGTATGGGCTTTAACATGCAAAGCACCTACATTTTTCCCTCCGGATTGCAAGCAGGAGCACGTTATACGCTCGTTACCCCTTCCCCTGAAATTGCACGTTTGACCGGCGAACGCAACGATTATGTACTATGTCTTGCACAGTACTTGTCAGGACATGACCTCAAAGTCATGTCGGATTTTAGTTATATCACGCAGTTTATCCCAACAACATCACGTACCTCCAAAACACTGCAAGCACGTTTGCAGGTAGAATTTGCTTTGTAGTCGTCGCGATATATTGCTGGACATATTGACTCTTAAGTTTGTTTCTTCGGTGCTCATTGCTTGATGAAGATTACCAGTTCTTCGCGTCCGAGCCGCTTGGGGTGCGACTCTGTGGGAATTTCCCGATACGAACAAAAAAGATCATATTGAGCAAACAGTTCGATAGTTGCATCAATATCCACCGGATACGGCGGTGCGGGCACCGTACTATCTGTTGGAAATAGTAATGCCACTACACAACCACCATGCTTGAGGGTTTGAGAAAGAATATCTGCATACTCTCCTCTACGTGCCGGATCGATAGCGCAAAAGCATGTGTATTCCACAACTATATCAAAAGTACCTGCATACTGCGGCAAGACATCAAAAATATCAAGATGAGCAATGTCTATCGGACAGTGCTTGTGCCATGCCATATCCTTCAGGTATGCAAGAGGTTCAGGTGCAAAATCCATTGCCGTTACGGCGTATCCTGCTTGTGCAAAAAGGATAGCATCATGTCCATAACCACACCCCGGCAACCACAGACGTGGTGCACTTGCCTGCTCTTGTGGCTTAACAGGTAATATTCCACGCTCTATACAAGCACGAAATACGGCGGTTTCTGTACCGAGGTCCCACTGTGCCGCACCTGTTTGGTAGCGTTCTGACCAATAGCCGGGAAGATTCACCTTTTTGTTGTTGAGATTATTTTTCATCATACCTATGTCAGATGTTATAAGAATTGTCCATGATTTTTTCTTGTCTCTCTATCGGTCAAACACGTTGAAAGCCGTAACTTTGAATTGGTTTTCTTCTTTGTGCGTACACAGCAACGATGCTTGCTTCGGCACTTTGCTCTTGTTCATTTTCTACACATTGTACCGATCATGATTAAAATACGGACGCTTTGGACACTCCTCAAAATCTTGTACGCAACCTTAATTCACCCTTTCATGCTGTTGGTGTATATTTGGTTCGACAAGTATCAAAGTTTCAAACTCTTCTTCAAGTGTGGTCCCTTATGGACACAAGGTATTCTCCGTGCCGCTGATATCACATTACAGATCGAAGGCATGGAAAAACTTGACACCAATGAAGGGTATACTCTCGTATCGAATCATACCAGCTTATTTGATATTCCGGCGATATGGGTCACAGGTCGGCGATGTCTGTTTATCTATCGTAAATCTTTAGAAAAAATTCCTATTCTCGGCTGGGCAATTGCGTCATCACCGGCAGTAGGCATCGACCGCGACAGTAAAAAGCGTGATAATTCTCAGAATATCGAAAAAGCTGTTGCACTTATGCAGGGTAATAACGACACCGTCA